>CAZKYJ010000561.1:0-4125 GCA_964556355.1 uncultured Verrucomicrobiales bacterium
CGTTCCCGGAAACCCAGTGGGCGCTGGATCTCGCCGAGGGCGATTTCCCCTACCCGCGCGACTTCCATGCCCAGTGGTTCTGGGAATCCGGGTTCGACAAGCACCCGCTGGAGGATCTCGAGCGCATCCGCGACCACAATCTACGCGCTTCCTTCGGGGCTTGGAATGCGATGAAGAACCATGGTGCCTACGCCGACCTCGACCCGGCGGGCAAGGGACACGCGAACGCTCGGCTCACCTGGCTGGCCTACATCGGCGGCACCCGTGAGACCCAGCAGCTCCTCGGCGACGTCGTCTTGAACAAAGACGATATCGTGGGGAAGAGGGCGTTCCCGGACGGCTGCGTGCTGACCACGTGGAGCATCGATCTCCACTACCCTAAAGAAGAGTATGCCAAAAAGTTTCCGGACAATCCCTTCATCTCGATCGCCCAGCACGGCAAAGGGGTCGATCGCTCCAGCGGCTACCCGGTTCCCTACCGCTGCTTCTACTCGCGAAATATCGACAACCTCTTCATGGCCGGGCGTAACGTGAGCGTCACCCACGAGGCTCTCGGGACCGTCCGGGTGATGAAGACGTGCGGGATGATGGGCGTGGTCGTCGGGAAGGCGGCGGCCCTCGCCGTCGCTGAGGATACCAATCCTCGCGGGGTTTACCAAAGCCACCTCGACGAGTTTATCGAGCTGTTGAAGCTGCCGGGCCGGGCGCGGCGGGCCACGTTGGACGCGCCCTTCGAAATACCGGAAGTACCCCTCGGGATCGAGACCGATCTGCCGGGGATCGTCATCGACGACGACGATGCCACCTACACTGGAAGTTGGACCCAAGGCAGTGGATTGCCGGGATACATCGGCAGTGGCTACCACTATTCGTCGGGGGACGGGAGTGCCACCTTCACGGTTGCCCTGCCGCAATCTGGTGAGTACGAGGTGCGCCTCGCCTACCAAGCGCACGAGAACCGCACGCCGAAGGCATCGGTGACCGTCGGAGGGAAGACGACGACCGTCGACCAGACCCGAGGCGGTGCTCTCCCCGGTGGGTTCGTTTCGCTGGGAACTCACCGCTTTGAGGAAGGCCGGCCGGCCAGTGTCGCGGTGGCCACGGCGGGCGACGGCAAGCACGCGACCGTCGATGCGGTGCAATTCTTGCCGGTGGTGAAGCCTTGAGCTGGCGGGCGTGGCTGTTCCGGCTGGCGCGGCTCGCCGTGCTGGTGGCGGTGGCCGTGTTGCTCCACCTCCAGCACCGCTACTTCGAGGCGCAGCGGGGTGCCCCCGCCATCGCCATGGAGGACGTCCGGAGCCTCTACCCCGAAGCGGCGGGGCTCGGGGATGCCGATCCCGCGACGGGGCGGCGTAGCGTGAAGGGGGCGGATGGTGCTGTGGTGGGGGCGGTTGCCCTCACGTCTCCGGAGGGCGACGGCATCACCGGCTACGCCGGAGCCACGCGGTCGCTCGTCGCCTTCGCGCCCGGGGGCGAGGCGATCGCGTTCCGCATCGTGCACAGCGACGACACGCCCGAGCACGTGACGAAGCTCCTCCGGGACCGCGCGTTCATGAACACGTTCGAGAGCGGGGTCGAGAGCGTTTCCGGGGCGACGCTGACGGCTGCCGCGACCATCGGATCCATCCGGGCGAAACTTGGCGCCAGCCCGACCGGATCCGCGCTCTTCGCGCTTCCCCCCACGTTGGCGGATGTTCAGGATCTCTTTCCGGACGCGGCGTCGCTGGCGGACGGCGAAGTCTTGGGAGCGGATGGCGCGGTGCTTGGATCGATCGTGCGGACCTCGCCCGCGGCCGACGCGATCATCGGATACCAGGGGCCGACGGACGCGCTCGTCGGCTTCGGGCCCGATGGTCGGGTGATCGGTTTCACCGTGCGGGAGAGCTACGACAATCCCGAGTACCTGGGCTACTTCCGCTACGAGCCTGGCTACTACCGGATCTTTGACGGCAAGACCGCGCCGGAGGTGGCGGCCATGGACAGCGAGGCGATCGAGGGGGTCTCGGGGGCGACGCTGTCCAGCACGGCGATCGCGCGGGGGATCATCGAGAGCATGCCGACGATGGCGGAGGAGCCCGCTCCCGAGCCGCGGGCGCCGGTGCCGTCAGCCCACGAGTGGGGAACTGTGTTGATGATTATCCTGGGCTGCGTACTCGCGTTTTCCGGGCTCCGGGGGAACCGGAAGCTCCGGTTTGTCTGGCAGCTCGCCCTCGTCGGGTACCTCGGACTGACGGTGGGGAATTTGCTCGCGCAGTCACTGCTCGTCGGCTGGTCGCGCTCCGGTGACGTGCCGTGGCGCCTCGCTCCGGGATTGGTGCTGCTCGCCGCAGCAGCGCTGGCCGTGCCGTGGGGCTCCGGGCGCAATGTCTACTGCCACCAGCTCTGCCCGCACGGTGCGGCGCAGGAACTGATCGGGCGGGCGAGCCGCTGGCGCATCGCGGTTCCGCAGCGGGTCGACCGGGTTCTCAGATGGGTGCCCGGCGTGAGCCTGGGGGGGCTTGTCGTGATCGCCCTGGCGCCGGTTTCCGCCAACTTCGCCGCTTTCGAGCCGTTCAACGCCTACCTGTTCAACGTCGCCGGCGTCGCGACGATCGCCCTTGCCATCGCGGGGTTCGCCGCCTCGCTTTTCCTGCGGATGCCGTATTGTAGGTACGGATGCCCGACCGGGGCGCTCCTCAAGTTCGTGCGCACGGGAGGTTCGGGCGACCGCTGGGGTGGGCGGGACTGGTCCGCGTTGATCCTCCTATGCATCGCAGGCTTTCTCTATTGGCAACGCGGGTTCCTCTGGTCGGCATTGGCCTAGGGCTGGCGCTGCTCGCCGGCTGCCGGCCATCGCAAACGACGCTCAACGGTGAGGGGTTCGGCACGAGCTGGCGGGTCACGCTCGAGCCGGCGGTCGATGATCCCGGAGTTGTAAGGACGGCGATCGATGCGGAGATCGCCCGTCTGGATGCCGTCTTTTCCACCTGGCGGCCCGACTCCGAACTCGCGCGCTTCAACGCCGCTCCGCCGTCCGGGGCGTCTGGCATCTCGCGCGACCTCGCGGTCGTGGTGGCCGCCGCCGAGGTCGTGCGCGATCGGACGGGTGGCGCTTTTGACATCGCTCTTGGCAGTGGTCGGATCGCGCTGGCCTCTTCTCCCCCGCTGCTGGCGAAGCGCGACCCATCCGTCCGGCTCGACTGCTCCGCGCTGGCCAAAGGCTATGCCATCGATCAGATCGGGGGGCTCTTGCGTGCGCGGGGCATCGATTCGTTCCTCATCGAGTTCGGGGGCGAGCTTCTCGCGGCCGGTCGCCCGTGGAAAGTGGGGCTCGAGATGCCCCTACCCCGGCGCGGGGGAGTGTTCGAAACGGTCGCGCTTCAGGGCGCGGTCGCCACCTCGGGAGAGTACAAAAACCCGGGTCATATCGTCGATCCGCGGGGAGGAGCCGGCGGCGGCTTGGCCTCGGTAAGCGTTTTCCACGAGTCGGCGATGTGGGCGGACGCCTACGCCACAGGCCTGTTCGTTCTCGGGCCGGGGGACGCCGGGCGGGTCGCCTCAGGTGAAGGACTCCGCGCGCTGCTCGTCATTTCCGACGATTCGGGCGGATTCCGCATCGAGCGGTGGGGAGCGTTCTGAGCTAGGCGCGCGGAAGCATGAAGGCGACCCGGAACTCGGTCTCGTCGTCGTCGAGGATCTCCACGGTGCCGTCAATCTGCTCGGCGAAAGTGAAGACCAGTTGCAGCCCGAGTCCGCGGGAGGTTTCGCGGTCGAAGTCGGCCGGGAGTCCCACGCCGTCGTCGCGTACGCTGAGGATGCCGGATCCCGCGTCGGGATCGATGCTGGCTTCCACGACGATCCGGCCGGAGTTCGCTCCGGGGAACGCGTGGTCGAGGGCATTGGTGAAAAGCTCGTTGACGATGAGGGCGAGGCAGGTGGCGGTGGCGAACGGGAGGCGGAGTTCGTCGAACGCGATCTCCGGGCGCACGCGGGAGCTGAGGTCGTTGCCCAATTCCTCGTGGGAGAACATGAGGTGGGAGGAGAGTTCCTCGGCGTAGGAGGCGAAGTCCACGGTGTCGGCGTCCGACGCTGCCGTGAGCTGCTGGTGGATGAAGGCGAGGGCGCGGACGCGGTTCTGGCTGTTGG
>CAZKYJ010000562.1:0-4114 GCA_964556355.1 uncultured Verrucomicrobiales bacterium
GCTCCGCCGCCGCAGCCCAGATCCTCTCATTCGTCGAATCCGAACTTCCCGATGCATTCGACACCGTCGTCGGCGAGCGGGGGGTCCGTCTCTCCGGCGGCCAGCGGCAGCGCATCGGTCTCGCCCGCGCCCTCTACCACGAGCCCGATCTCCTCATCCTCGACGAGGCGACCTCCGCCCTCGACACCGCAACTGAAGACGGCGTGATGGGAGCCATCAATGACCTCGCCGGACGAATCACCATGCTGGTGATCGCCCACCGATTGCGGACCGTCGAACTATGCGACTCACGAATTGATCTCGCGCGGAACCCGATGCGGATTCCGGCGTAGTGCGCCCATGAAACTTCAGATACTCCGACAAATCCGAAAGTGCCGCTACCGGCTGGCCAACTTGGGCAACTCCAATGGCTCCCACACTTATGTGTATTACGGCGTCCCGATCCATCACACACCGCAGGACAAGATGGTGCAGCGGACGCTGGATGAAGGAATCTTCGAGAGCGACGTCGTCAAGACCATCCGTCAGTTCCTTCAGTCCGGAACGACCTACCTGGACATCGGCGCGAACATTGGCCTGCTATCTGTCCAATTCCTCAATAACGCCGATCTCACCGTCCATTCGTTCGAACCCGGACCTTCAACATTCCCCCTTCTTCAGCGCTCGGCCACCTCCGCGGCCAATCCCCGCTGGAACCTGCACGAACTCGCGCTCGGAAGCTCGCCGGGAACCGCCAACTTCCACACGGCCGGCAACCAGGACGCTGCGCTCGCAGGACTTCGAGACACCGGACGGAACGGCGGATCCGGCATCGCCCAAGTGAAAGTCGAGACGCTGGATCACGTGTGGTACCACCTCGGAGAACCGTCGGTGTCGGTCATCAAAATCGATGTCGAAGGCGGCGAACTCGATGTTTTCTCTGGAGGTTCCCGCTGCATTCGCGCGTGCCTGCCGGCTATCATCACCGAAATTGATCCCGCCAACTTCCACGCCTACGACCAAACCGCAGAGAGCATTTTCGCTTTCGTCGCCGGGATGGACTACGGGATCTTCCACTTGCCGAACTATTCCAGCGCGAAACCGCGTTTTACCCAAATTCATACGGTCGAAGAACTGCGCGCGAACCTCCGCTACGAGATCAACTTCCTCCTCCTCCCCTCTGCAAGGTCGTAGCGCCCATCGGAATGCTCCCGTCCATGCCCCACGCCGATCTGCTGATGGGTGCGGAAAACCAAGAGATCTGCGCGACCTTCCGTGCCCGACGCATCACGAAGCGCTACTCGGAACGAAACTCCCCGCGCTGGGTGCTGCCAGGCAGCGCTTCCACTGAGATCCTCATGACGAGGACGAAGCCGGTATCCGCCGCCCTTACCTGGCGCCAACGGGAAATCACCAGGGACGGCAACGCCGCCATCTCCGTGCTTCTCGCCAGTTTTCGATCCGCTCTGACAGAAGCCTTCGAGATGGATGGGGCACCGCCACCCAACATTTCTGACCGAGCGTTTCCGCCATGAGAAGACTCATCAATCGATTCATCAACAAGCTCGGGATCGATCTCGTCAGATTCCACCACCCAACCCCCTTCAACTTCTACACCTACGTTTTGGGAAAGATCGACACGGGTCTCATCTTGGATGTTGGCGGGAACACCGGCCAATTTGGCCAGTCGATCCGATCTCGTGGTTGGACGGGGGCGATGATTTCCTTCGAGCCCCTGAGGCAGGAGTATCTGGAGCTAAGCAACCGCGCATCGCACGATCCCGAATGGGAAGCATTCAACTTCGCCATTGGGGACAAGGACGAACAGAAACAGATCCATGTGGCTCAGAATTCACAATCGAGTTCGTTTCTAGATGTTGCTTCACTTCCTCTAGACGGTGGGAATGCGATACGGAGCGACTTCGCGACGACCGTATCAATCAAAAGACTAGATACGGCGATGGAAACATTCGCGTTTGATAAAACGAAGCGCTGGCTCCTGAAACTGGATGTTCAGGGATATGAGCCTCAAGTCCTAAGCGGCGCCAATCGCGCCCTCGGCCACGTGCATGCGATCCAGTGCGAATTAGTAGTCACTCCAACCTACTCGGGACAGCTCAACATGCACGAAATGTGGGATCTTCTAAGAGGCCATGGATTCTCCTTGTTTCACATTCTGGACGGATACCGGCACCCAGAAACCGGCGACATGCTCGAATTCGACGGCCTCTTTATAAGAAAGGAGCACATCACCCTATTCTGAGTTGCACTGACCTTCAGTGCTTTGCCCCCCCTGCGTTCATCCCGCCGAAGCTGCCACCTCTCGCCGCGACTCCCTAGCGACGTGATCCGCTCACCGAAAGCTCCCGTGGCTCCCGATCAGCCATCCCCTCAACCACTCGATTAGAGACTAGCGCCCGGTCGCATGCACGCAGAAGCACGAAGAAGCCAGTGAAAGCTATTCGCCGGCAGATCGCCCCAATCGTCCGACACACCATCGGCACCAGCGCCTACTCTCGCGAACGCCCCATGCCCCCCAAAAACCGGCAGCGACTGGCATTCTACAGCTCAATCCCCTGCGCCCCAACCTTCGGAGGGCCTCTGCAGATCTACCGGCACTTTCGGGAGCGCAGCGACTTCGAGCTTATCGATCTCAATCCGGAGGAAGAGAAACCGTGGGATGGCTTGCTGCCCCGGGGCGTGGTTACGAGCCCCCTCTTCCGACGCCTCTGCAGAACCCGTCTCTACCCATGGCTTATCTATGCGTCAAGCCACACCAACCTTAGGGCCCAGGCCAGAGAACTCGCGGCCAAGATCAAAGAATGCAGCGCCGTCGCGCTGGTCACCGTAGCATACGGGCGCCGGTGCCATGTCTGCCGCCGTGCAGCAAAGATTGCGGGCGTCCCACTGGTCACATTCTACCATGACTGGTGGCCCGACCTCGTTATCGGAAAGACGCCCCGCACGCTCGCGCTGATGGACCGCCAATTCCGCAATCTCGCCAGGGATTCGGGACTCATTTTCCCAGTGTCAGAGTCACTCCTGCAAGAGCTTGGCGGACATCCGAATGCCGTGGTGCTCCCACCGATTCCCGCCACTTTCCCGTCCAAGTGCCAGGGTTTAGCCCAATCTCTCCTCGGTGACCCGCCGGACTCCCCGCAGCCAAAACGCCTGGTCTACGCCGGCACCCTGCAAGGCGCATACGGCGAGATGATTCGCGCCCTCGCGCGGGAGATGCTCTCCCAGCGTGATTGCGGATGGATTTTGCGCTGCTACGGTGTGGCGACCGAGTGGCCGGAGGAAGAACGCGCCCACCTTGCCGCGACCGGCGTCTATGGGGGGCAGCTCGCACAAGGCCCCGAACTCGCCGCGGCACTCAGCGGCGCCGACGCCCTCCTCGTCGTCATGGATTTTCTCCCCGAGCACCGCCGACGCGTTCGCACCAGCTTCCCGAGCAAGATTCTCGACTATTTACATTTTCGCAAGCCGATCATTGCCTGGGGATCGGACGATTGTACTGCCGTAAAGTGGATCACAGAATCAACCTTGGGGCATTCCGTCACTGCTGCCACCCCCAAAGCACTAGTCGACCGCTTGCGTACTATCCGAGCCTCTAAGCCGACTCTAGGTGCTTCCGACGGCATCGAGATGCTAATCCCAGCTGAGTACTCCGCAGAATCGATTCATGCCTCCCTCGCGGCCTCACTCAAGGCCACCTTGACTTCCGACTGACTCAGAACCTACTAGGGTTCGGAAGCCTTACTCGGCTCAAAGTCCCGATCTCTTTCTCTTCATTGAGTCCATAGATCGATCTAGCTTTCGACAAAACTTCGACTTAGGGTGTCGCTCAGCATCGACTCAATCAAGGTAAATCAAATTCCCGGCATCCACCAACCCTCGCAAATCCTCCGCCCTCCGGATGCCCCTTCAAAAAGATGAGCATCGCTCCATCAAATACCATATTTTTGGTATTCCGGCGAGATTCCAGTTACCGTTTTATCAGCCTTGCTATGACTCCGAAGATCCACCCGGAGCCCTCTTCTGTGTCTCAATTTGGGGATTCTACTCGAAAGAGGAACTACTAGAGCGTGTTATTAACTTTCTAGATATTTATGGTTGTACAATGTAATGACAT
>CAZKYJ010000563.1:0-4111 GCA_964556355.1 uncultured Verrucomicrobiales bacterium
CCACCGATACCGGTGTCGGGACGTAGGGCGCCCCCTTCCCCACCCCCCACGCGGGCCGGGTCTTCCCCTTCGTGGCTTTCACCACGAGCGCCTCGCGCTTGCCACCACCGTTCCCCGAGGTCACGAACAACGCGTCCCCCACGCTGACCGGCGAGGCCACCGTCCGTTCGCCAAACCCTCCATCGGCGTCCCAGAGCACGGCACCGGTCGCCGGATCCACGCCCGTCATCCCGCTCGGAGAACCTGCGAAGACGGCCACTTCCCCGCCATCGATCACGATCGGGGTGCTGAAGGACGCCTTGTTGCCGTCCCTCTCGATCTTCCAAGCCACTTCGCCCGAACGGCGGTCCAAACCGAAGAGTGCCCCGCCACCGCTCGCGTGATCGTTGGATACCAGGAGGATCTCCCCCGCCAGGACCGGTGATGCCCCGCTGCCGTGATCCTCGCCGAAACTCCCCAAAGCGGTCCGCCACGCCTCCGAACCGTCTTGCAAATCCAGCGCGAACGCCTCCCGCTCCGCACCGCTGGTCCACGACAGATAGGCGTAGATCCCATCCGTGCACGCCGTCGAGGAAGCATCGTTGTTGAAGCGGTGCAGCGAGTGCCCGGTGTAGTCGAAGTCCTTCTTCCACAGGATGCTCCCGTCCTCGGCCGACAGGCAGATCACGCTCCGTTTCTGCTCGCCGTCCGCGGTGCAGGTCAGCACCACCTTGTCCTCCCAAACGACCGGCGAGGAGTGCCCCGGTCCCGGTAGCGCCACGTCCCACAGGATGGCATCCCCCGAATCGATGGCCGGCACCCCCGCGATATCCTCCGGCGCCGCACGCCCCTCGTCACCCCCACGGAACTGGGGCCAGTTCGCGGCGGGAAGGGTTGCAATGCCGAGGACGATTAACGCGAGACCGAGGTGACAGGAGTTCATAGCGCGCAATGGTAGCGGCTTCCCCGATCCGACGCCATCCAAATTTCCCGTGCCCACCGATGCCACCATCCGCTCTTTCGCCGAGCGGGTCCTCTTCACCACCTCGCTCGACGAGAAGCTCGCCCCGCCACCGGCGACCATCCGTGACGACTCCCGTGGGGCGGCCATCGCCACCCCGGAGACCCCAGGGCGACCGGACTCGCTACGCATGCTTCCCGGCGGGCCTCGCCCCAGCGAACGGCGACCGCCCCCGGGCCTCGCCGACATCGCCGACGACGCCCAACGGGGGCGGCTGCTCCACTTTTTCGCCAACCACGAGCTCCTCGCCACCGAGCTCATGGCCCTCGTCCTCCTGAAGTTTCCCGACGCCCCCACCGCGTTCCGTGCGGGAGTCCTCCGCACCCTCAAAGACGAGCAGAGGCACACCAAACTCTACCTCCGGCGGATGGCCGAGTGCGGCGTGCGATTCGGCGACCTCCCCGTCAACGGCTTCTTCTGGAACGCCGTCTCCCCGATGGCATCGCCGATGGACTACGTCGCCGGGCTCTCCCTCACATTCGAGCAGGCCAACCTCGACTTCGCCCGGGGCTACGCGGAGGCGTTCGCGGCCGCCGGCGACCCCGCTACCGCCGCCCTTCTCGACCGGATCTACCGCGATGAGATTGGCCACGTCGGCTACGGTCTAGAGTGGTTCCGGCGATGGAAGGAGGATCCGGGCGCCAGCGACTGGGACGCCTACCGCCACCGCCTCGCGCTCCCCCTCTCGGCCGCCCGGGCCAAGGGAAATTTCGCCTTCAACGAGGAGGGGCGCCGCGCCGCCGGGCTCACCCCCGAGTTCATCCGCGAGCTCAGGGTCTACTCCCAATCCAAAGGGCGCACTCCGAATGTCTACTCGTTCAATCCGAACGCCGAGGCCAGCATCGCCCAGCGGAGCCCCGCGGCGCACGGGCGCCGCCCCAGCGGTTTCCAGGCGACGGATCATGTCGCCCGCGACCTCGCGATGCTTCCCGCCTTCCTCGCGCGTGCCGAAGACATCTGCGTCGTCCCCGAGATCCCGCCCACCCCCCATCTCGAATCTCTCCAACGAGCCGGCCTCGCACTCCCCGAGTTCGTCACGACATCCGAGCTGCCGGCGATCCTCGCCACGCGCAAGATCAATTCCCTCCGCCCCTGGGCGCATACCCCCGATGCCCTGACGCCCACGGCCACACCGACCCCGACCGCCCTCTTCTCCAAGCTCGAGCACGCGCGCTTCCTCGCCCCGATCGCCCCCGACCACTCGGTCGTCGGGCGCCCCGCGGGCACCATCGCCGAGGTCGAGACCCACCTGCGCGCCTTCGCCACCTTCCCCCACACCGTTTTCAAAGCCCCCTTCAGCACCGCCGGTCGGGACCGCCTGCTCCACGATAACTCCACCCCCCTTACACCGGCCGAATCCACCTGGCTCCAGCGGACGATCGATGCCCAGTCCGCCGTCCTCGTCGAGCCCTGGCTCCCCCGGATGTTCGATTTCTCGATCCAGTACGACAGCCTCCCCGACGGCACGCTCGCGCGACGCGCCCTCGTCCACCTCGCCAACTCCGCCAAGGGCCAGTTCCGCAGCGTCACCGCTCCCGCCCGCTTCACCGACAGCCTCCCCGAAGAAATCCGCCGCAGCATCTACACCGGCGCCCCCACCAAACACGGTCACCTCCTCCACTACCTCGACGAGTTCCTCGAGCCCGCCCTGCGCAACCTCCTGGCCCACCACTGCTACCGCGGCCCCCTCGGCGTCGATGCCTTCTACTACCGCACGGCCGACGGAGCCATCGCCCTCAAGCCGGTCTCCGAGATCAACCCCCGCTACACCATGGGCCGCATCGCCCACGAGCTCGCAAGATTCTCACCCGGAAACCGCGCGACAACTCTAACAATCCTCCCCACCTCGACCCCAGCCCCCCCCGGCTCCATCGCGCTCACCCCCGTCGCCCCCACCACCCGCTTCACCGCCTACCTCACCCGCTAGTGTAACCCCTCTGCCTCGATCATTAAAAAAATATCTCTCCGCCTCGAAATGCTCCAGGTCGCCCGCCTTGCCCCAACGGCGCTCGGCGAATCCGCCACCGCCCTCGTCAAACAGTTCGTGCTGTCCCAACTCCACCCTCGCGGTGGCTTCTGCGACCGCGATGGAAAGCCGGATCTCTACTACTCCGCTTTCGCCGCCGACGCCCTGACGGCTCTCCGGGAACCGCTCCCCGGGTCACTCGCCCCCTACCTCGCCGCCCAAGATCCAGCGTCCTTGGACTTCGTCCACGCCTGCTGCCTCGCGCGCCTCCTCTCGTATCCTGACATGCCCGCGGCGCCGGTCCTCCCGGCCCTCGCACGCATCGAGTCGTTCCGCGCCCCCGATGGCGGCTACAACCAGATCGGCGGCGCGCCTTCGGGGAGCGCCTACGCCGCCCTCCTCGCCTACGGCTCCTACGCTGACCACCGGCGGGATGTTCCCCACCCCGACGCCTTCGCCGGCGCCATCGGGTCGCTGGCCGATCCCGACACCGGCGGCTACGTCAACGACCGCGACCTCCCCGTCCCCAACGCCCCGGCCACCGCCGCCGCCATCGCCCTCTCCCGCAACCTCCGCATCCCCGTCGCCGACGCCGCTCCCGAGTTTCTCCTCACCTGTTTCCATCCCGAGTCCGGCGGATTCCTCCCCTTCCCCGGCGCCCCCGTCCCCGACCTCCTCTCCACCGCCGTCGCCCTCCACGCCCTCGACGGTCTCCAGATCCCGCTCGAGAATATCAACGACCTCACCCTCGATTTTATCGACACCCTCTGGTCCGCCGATGGGGGTTTCCACGGCAACTGGACCGACGACACCCTCGATTGCGAATACACCTACTACGGCCTCCTCGCCCTCGGCCACCTCGCCCTCTAACCCCCACACCCAGCATCAAAATGTCACAGGGGTGACATTCGTCCGCGCGCCGGCCCGGCCGCGCCCGTGGTCGGTTGAGGGGGTTGTCTTGCTCGCGGGCCACCGGCTCGTTATCTCAAGAATTGCCCACCTGCTCCCTCCGGGGCTTCGGAGGCAACCGGATCGCGACGGGCAGTGGCCGATCCGAGCACCTCACTTCTTGCGCGATGGTTGGAAGAGCGAATCCACCACGTTTCTCACGTAGCGCTCGTCCGAAAGCCCGTGGGTCGCCTCGT
>CAZKYJ010000564.1:0-3603 GCA_964556355.1 uncultured Verrucomicrobiales bacterium
CGGTGAGATGGTCGCGGTCAAGTCGCTCGAGGTCGTCGTTTGGGTGGCGGTGGCCGGCCGCGCGCCCCTCTGGGGTCCGGTTCTCGGGGCGATCGCGGTCAACTGGCTTAAAAGCTGGGCCACGGTGTCGTTCCCCGACTACTGGCTCATTATCCTCGGGGGGATCTTCATCATCGTCGTGCTCTTTATGCCCGGAGGGATCATCGGGCTCCCGGCGCAGATCGCGAGCTACTCCAAGAAGCGGCGGAATGCGGCGCCCGCCGAAGCCGCCTCGGATCTCGCCAACCAGAATGCCGCCTGAATCATGGACTCCGAACATCAACCGACCGTCGCTGCCAGGGCCGAGTTCATCCTCACCGTGGATGGGTTGAACAAAGCCTTCGATGGCTTCAAGGCGATCAACGACCTCAATTTTTACATGGACAAGGGAGAGCTGCGCACCATCATCGGGCCCAACGGTGCGGGAAAATCGACTTTCCTCGATCTCATCACGGGACGCACCCGGCCGGATTCGGGGACCATCGAGTTCGGCAAGGGACACGAGCACGATCTCACCAAACTCCGCGAGTACGAGATCAACCGGCTCGGCGTGGCACGGAAATTCCAGACCCCGACCGTCTACTCCCACCACACGGTCTACGAGAACCTGATGTTGTCGCTCAAAGGGAACCGTGGTGTCTTCCAAACGTTGTTTTACCGGGAGAGCTCCGAGGACCGAGACCGAATCGCCGAGGTCCTCAAGACGATCCGTCTGGACGGTCGGGAGAGAGACATGGCGGGCATGCTGTCCCACGGCCAGAAGCAGTGGCTGGAGATCGGCATGCTCCTCGCCCAGGATCCGGAGCTCCTGCTGGTGGACGAGCCGGCGGCGGGCATGAGTGACGAGGAGACCGAGCGCACCGGCGAGTTGCTGCTCAGCCTCGAGGGGAAACACAGCATCGTGGTGATCGAGCACGATATGGAATTCGTGAAGCAGATCGCCCGCAAGGTCACGGTGCTCCATCAGGGGCACGTCCTCTGCGAAGGCACGGTCGATGCCGTGCAGAACAACCCCGAGGTGATCGCGGTTTACCTCGGCCGGAAGCACGAGAAGAAAGAAGGGGCCGAGGCAGCATGAGTGAGAACGTCCTTGAGCTAGCAAATCTGGATGTGGGCTACGACCAATCGCTCATCCTCCGCGACGTGACCATCACGGTGCCCAAGGACGAGATCGTCTGTCTGATGGGGCGCAATGGGGTGGGCAAGACGACGACCCTCAAAACGGCGACCTCGCTGCTCAAGCCGCGGGCGGGAAAGGTGATTCTCGACGGTGAGGATGTCACGGCGCTGAGCCCCGAGGCGCGCGCTCGGGCGGGGATCGGCTACGTGCCACAGGGGCGCGATATCTTCCCGAACCTCACGGTGTGGGAGAACCTCAAGATCGCCATCGTCATCTACAAGAAAACGGCCAAAGACCGGCTGGATCGCGTGCTGGAACTGTTCCCGGTGCTCAAGGAGATGCTGGGTCGGAAAGGCGGCGTCCTCAGCGGCGGGCAGCAGCAGCAGCTGGCCATCGCCCGCGCGCTGCTCACCGGGCCCAAGGTGCTCATCCTCGACGAACCGACCGAAGGCATCCAGCCCTCGATCATCGACCTCATCGAGGACACGTTGCTCAAGCTCAAAGAGGAGGGTGGCATCAGCATCCTCCTGGTTGAGCAGTATCTCGATTTCGCCAAAGCGGTCGGGGACAAGTTCACCATCATGGAGCGCGGATCCATCGCCAAACAGGGCGCCATGGCGGATCTTGACGACGAGACGATTGCCAAGTATCTGACCGTCTGATGCACCTTACCCCCCGCGAACGTGACAAGCTCCTCGTCGTCGTCGCCGCCGACCTTGCGCGGCGCCGGAAGGATCGCGGGCTGAAATTGAACCACCCCGAGGCCGTCGCCATCATCAGCTACGAGGTGATGGAGGGAGCCCGGGACGGGCGCTCCGTCGCGGATCTGATGAGCTTTGGGGCCTCGATCCTGAGCCGTGACGACGTCATGGAAGGCGTCCCTGAGATGATCCACGACGTCCAGGTGGAAGCGACATTCCCGGACGGCACCAAGCTTGTCACCGTCCACCAGCCGATCCGCTAACATGATCCCCGGAGAAATCATCGTGGCCGACGGGCCGCCCCTCGAAGCCAACGGCGGGTTGGAGACCAAGACGATCGTGGTGGCGAATGCCGGCGATCGCCCCGTGCAGGTCGGGAGCCACTTCCACTTCTACGAGGTCAACACCGCGCTCACCTTCGACCGGGAGTCCGCCCGCGGTTTCCGGCTCAACATCCCGGCGGGGACGGCCGTCCGCTTCGAGCCCGGCGACGAGCGCGAGGTCGAACTCGTGGCCCTGGCCGGCGCGCGGGAGGTTTATGGATTGAACAACCTCGTCGACGGAAAGCTTTAAGCGATGCCACTGACCCTCAACCGAAAACAGTATGCCGAAATGTTCGGCCCGACCGTCGGCGACCGGGTGCGCTTGGCGGATACGGATCTCTTTGTCGAAGTCGAGCAGGACTACATCGCGGAGGCCGGCGGCTACGGAAACGAGGTCAAGTTCGGGGGGGGCAAGGTCATCCGCGACGGGATGGGCCAGTCGCCGACCGCCTCCGATGCGGAGTCCCTCGATCTCGTCGTCACCAACGCGCTCATCCTCGATCCGGAGATCGGGATCGTGAAAGCGGACATCGGCATCAAAGGCGGGCGCATCGTCGGGATCGGCCACGCGGGCAATCCGGGGATTCAGAGTGGTATCGGATCCGCCGTTCCCGACCCCGCTACCGGGAAAAGGCATCCCATGGTCATCGGGGCGGCCACCGAGGTCATCGCCGGCGAGGGGAGCATCGTCACGGCAGGCGGGATCGATGCCCACATCCATTTTATTTGTCCGCAGCAGATCGACGAGGCCATCGCCAGCGGGGTCACCACCATGCTGGGTGGCGGCACCGGTCCGGCCACGGGCACCAACGCCACGACCTGTACGCCGGGCAGCTGGAATATCCACCGCATGCTGGAGGCGGCAGACGCCTACCCGGTCAACCTCGGGTTCATGGGCAAAGGGAACTGCGCCACGGGCGATCCGCTGCGCGAGCAAGTCCGGGCGGGCGCCATCGGCCTCAAGCTCCACGAGGATTGGGGAACGACGCCGGGGGCGATCGATTCCTGTCTCACCGTCGCCGACGAGATGGATGTCCAGGTGGCGATCCACACGGATACCTTGAACGAGGCGGGGTTCGTCGAGAGCACCCTCGCGGCAATCGGCGAGCGCACCATCCACACCTTCCACTCCGAGGGCGCCGGCGGCGGGCACGCGCCGGATATCCTCCGGGTCTGTGCCGAAGCCAATGTCCTCCCGTCTTCGACCAATCCGACGCGCCCGTTCACCGTGAACACGCTCGACGAGCACCTCGACATGCTCATGGTCTGCCACCACCTCGATTCGAAGATTCCCGAGGACGTGGCGTTTGCCGAGTCGCGCATCCGACCGCAGACGATCGCGGCGGAGGATATCCTCCATGACCTGGGTGCGATTTCGATCATCTCCAGCGACAGCCAGGCGATGGGTCGCGTCGGCGAG
>CAZKYJ010000564.1:3613-4108 GCA_964556355.1 uncultured Verrucomicrobiales bacterium
ATGAAGGCGCAGTTCGGGAAGCTGGAGTCGCCCGAGCACCCGGCGGCCGACAACTTTCGAGCGCTCCGCTACCTGGCGAAGTACACGATCAACCCCGCCGTCGCCCACGGGATCTCGCACGAGGTCGGCTCGCTGGGGGTTGGCAAACTGGCGGATCTCGTGCTCTGGAAGCCCGCCTTCTTCGGCGTGAAACCAGAGCTGGTGGTCAAGGGCGGGATGATCTCGCTCGCCAATATGGGCGACCCCAACGCCTCGATCCCCACGCCGCAGCCGATGTTCTACCGCCCCCAGTTCGGGGCGCAGGGGCGCGCGCTCTTCAGCACCACGGTCACCTTCGCCAGCAAGCTCGCCGTGGAGGCGGGGCTGCGCGACCAGCTCGGCCTACAGAAGCGCCTCGTCCCGATTTTCAACACCCGGGCCATCGGCAAGGCGGAGATGCGTTACAACTCGGCCACGCCAAAGATCGAGGTCGATCCAGAGACCTACACCGTGAAA
>CAZKYJ010000565.1:0-4107 GCA_964556355.1 uncultured Verrucomicrobiales bacterium
ACACGGGCGTGTACCAGATACCCCGGGGATCGCTGACCTGTTTGCCGTGGAGCTGGTACTCGGTATCGGTGGCATCGGTGACACGGACGGTGAGGGTATTCTCCCCGGACTTGAGCGCCCCGGTAATATCGAAGCTGAACGGCAAATTACCGCCGATGTGGCGGCCGACCTCTTGGCCGTTGACCCAAACCGTGGAGCGGTAGTCGACCGCCTCGAAGTTGAGGCGGGTCCGGGTATCGACCTCCGGCCGATGGTCGAAGTTGCGCCGATACCAGAGGGCGTCGTCCGGGGTGATCCGCCGCTTGACCCCCGAAAGGGACGATTCGATGGCGAACGGGACGAGTATCTCGCCTTCCCACTCGGAGGGGGGATCGGTGCGCCCCGCCGGCGTCACGGCATAGCTCCAGAGGCCGTTGAGGTTCGTCCATTGCTCGCGGGCGAGCAGCGGGCGCGGGTACTCTTGCCAGGCCGTCTCGGGAGTCAGCGCCGCGCCCCATTCGGACAGCATGGAATCGGGGGCAGGCTGCCAAGCGGCGGGTGAGATAGGCGCCAAAAGGATGGCGCACAGATAGGTGGCGGAAAGGTACTTCATCGTCTCGAATTGGCTTTCGTTGGCGTGTCCGACCTACCGGCGCGCGACCGGTTCGGGGTGCCGGGCGAGGATGGCCTCGAGCTCGGCGACGATCTCGGGTTTGTCCTTCGCGATATTTCTCGATTCGTGCGGGTCGGTCTCGTAGTCGTAGAGCTCGGACGTATCTTCCCAATCGACGAGGCGGTAGCGCTCGGTGCGGATCGCGCGCCCGAGTTTCCGTTTCGGATAGGTGTGGTAGGCGTGGTCGCGCACCCGTGCCCCGGGGTCCCGCAGGACCGGGACAAGGCTGATGCCATCGACCGGCTGCGGCCCGGCGGGAGCGGGCAGGCCGGCCAACTCGGCGAGGGTCGGGAAGATATCGACGCTTTCGGCTAGCTGGTTGGTGTGACTGTTGGGACGGGTCACCCCGGGGGCTACGATGAGGATCGGGATACGGTTGGCCTGCTCGTAGTTGGTGTGTTTCGTCCAGATCCCGAGATCCCCGAGATGGAACCCATGATCCCCCCAGAGGACGACGATGGTGTCACCGGCAAGCTCGAGCGCATCGAGTTCATCGATGACTTTGCCGATCTGCGCATCCACGTAGCTCGTGCTTGCATAGTAGCCATGGATGAGGTTCCGGCCCAGGTCGGGCCCGACCTGGCCATTCGGTGGGACCGGTTTGTAGGCGGCGATTTCGCCCCCACGCTTGTAGGCGACGTCGGGGGCGCCCTCCGGTTGCTCGGTATTCTCCGGCATGGGCAGTGCGGCAGGATCGTAGAGGTCCCAGTACTTCTGGGGTGCCGAAAACGGGAGGTGGGGACGGACGAATCCGGCCGCGATGAAAAAGGGTGTCCCCTCGTCGGCACGTCGCTCCTTGGCGGCGCGAAGCCGCCGGATGGTCTCCTCCGCGACGCGACCGTCGGCGTAGGCGTCGTCGCCGACGGCGGGCGCCTCGAAGGCTGCGCCACGCGGCAGTTCATGGATGCGCCCCAGCTCCTGGTTGGTGAAGAGCGCCTCCTCGCGGGTGAGTTTCCCGCCATCGGTACTCTCCGGGTCGAGGTACTCGATGACCTTGTCCTTGAAATGGGGCACGCTGAACGATTCGGGATCGCCCTGATTACCATGGCCGATGTGAAAAATCTTGCCCAGCGACTCGGTGCGGTATCCTCCGTGCTCGGCGAAATGCTGGGGTAGCGTCACGGCGTCCGGGAGCGTCTTCCTGAGATCGCTCCCCAGACCGTAGAGCCCGGTGGACGTGGAGTGGGAACCGAGCATCAACGTGAAGCGGGAAGGCGCACAAACGGCCTGGTTGCAATAGGCGAGGTCGAAGCGCATCCCCCGCCCCGCCAGGGAGTCGATGTTAGGTGTCTTTGCGATCGGATCCCCGTAGCAGCCAAGCGCGGGCTTGAGGTCGTCCACGAGGATGAGGAGGACGTTCGGGCGCTGTGCGTGTGCGGTTGGGAACGCAAAAAGCAGCGCGGCCAGGATGGTGATGGTGGGGGTTCGGAGCATGGTAGAAAAACGTTGAGGGTTTGGATACGCGACCGTGGGAGATCACCATATCACGGAGCCATGGAGGAATCGGCACTCGTTCTGTAGAAATCAGCCAAGGCGGCAAGACGATCGGCGAGACCCCCGGGGCCGTCACGGCGACAATTTGATGGCCCTGTTGCGGTCGCATTGCAGCCTTCCTTCGACAACCTGCAATTCGGCGCATTGGAGGAATGACAGCTTCTGATGCGGCGTCCGCTTCTCCGCCGGAGGGGTCGGGTAGGGGCGGTTCGGTTCGGTGTGGTAAAAGAGGATCGCCCGCCCGTTGATCACGGCCACCGAGGGGTGTCGCGCAAGGGTGCCGTCCGCCTCCCGGCTGCCGGGATCCTCGAGGATGCGCCCCTCCAGTTCCCAGGTGACGGCGTCCTCGGAGCGGTAGACGGCCAGACCTTTGTGGGGATCGGTCAGCATCCAGTAGGTTCCCTGAAACCGGAAAACGTAAGGAGCTTCCTGGTAGCCGAACCCCCGCTCCGCGGCGGAAGAATTCACGTCGCCGGGACACTTGCCGTGATTCGCCCAAGACCGGAGATCCGTGGAACTCGCCCACTGGATCCCACCAGATCCCCCCACCCGATAGTAGGCGCGAAAGCCCTCGCCGATCTCCAAGAGCGTCGCATCGATCGGATCCGGCTGGGCAAAACCGGGGGAGTCCACCAGCTTCCACCCGTCGATCAAGTCATCGGCCGGGGCGACGTAGTGACGGATTTGCCCCTTGCCCGCCCACGGGGGGGCGGCATTATCCTTGTAGGTAGCGAACATATGGTACACGTCTCCGCTTCGGATGATGCCGGGAGCCCAATGGGTGTCAGGATTGTCCGGTTGTCCCTTTCTCCCATCGAACGTGCAGTAGCCCAGAAACCGCCATTCGGCCAAGTCGGGTGACGCGATCACCCCGATCGGCGTTCCGACATAACTCCCCGACTCGCGCGTGGCGCGGCGGGCAGTGTAGTAAAGATACCACTCCTCGGTGTCCGCGTTCCAGATGACTTCCGGGTCACAAGAGCCGTGGTAGTTCGGGTCGGCGAACGGGAGGGGGCCATCGGCCAAGGCGACGGAGGCCGCGAAAGCGGGGACGGAAACGAGTTGGCGAAGTATCTTCACGTTTTCTGCATGCTACCACGGATGATCACGTCTGCTCAGCCTGGTGCGATCGCCGGATCGATAGCGAACCCCGCATCGTGGAGCGGCCGTCCCCCGCAACCGGGGCGGCGATGGCATCCAAGGAAACGGTAGGAGTGCTGTCCCGCCTGCCCCGCCAGTTCCACGAAAATCGCCGCCGACAGAATGGTTTCCGCCGCACCCACCAGGGCGGTGACGAAGGCGGTTTGGTGGGGGCGCATCTCTTCGGCGGGACGGGCGATTCGAGCCGCGAACTTCCTAGCGACGGCGGCCTAGCGTCAGCGAAAGGGCGAGCAGCAGCAGCCCGATCGCCCCCGGCTCGGGAACCACGATGGGCTCGACCGAGTTCCAATAGGAGGCGCTGGTGACGGTACCCGCGAAGGCATTGGCGTCGTCCACGTCCCAGGGCTCCCCGAAGTCCGATCCCGCGTTGGCACCAGAAAGTGGCGCGGTCGAACCGTTGTTCGTGAAAGCACCAAACATCAGGGTATCGTTGCCCGACCAGTTCGGGTCGGCGGCATTGTTCGGCTGCCCGGTGAGGGTGAATGTCTCGACCGTCGATCCCGCCGGCCCCCGAACCCCGAACACCACCTCGTTGGCGGCGTCGTAGGAAGCGGCCAAGGTGTACTCCACTCCCGCCAACAGCGCCCCGAAGCTACTCGGCGCGGCGACGGGTCTTGTGGCGTTGGTCGTCCCCATATCAAGGTCGGGCAGCGCGTCCGGGGTGAACTGGTCACCGGAGCCCGCTTTCAGGCCGAAGACGGCTTGGCCATTGATGAGGAGGAGGCCAAAACCATTGCTCGTTCCCCCGATCTCGCCGAGCGGCACGGTTCCGCTCAAATCGGCCAAAGTCGGTGTGAAGG
>CAZKYJ010000566.1:0-4101 GCA_964556355.1 uncultured Verrucomicrobiales bacterium
GGGAGCCAGCTCCAGAGCCCGGTGAAAAACCTCTTCTTCGCGGTCTTGTTGTTCGGCGCTCATCAATTGGCGTTCCCCATGGCGATGAATCCTTCGATTCCTAGGAATTATTTACCCTTATTTACCTTCTGGACGGCTTGATCCGGTTTTCTCCGTTCGGGTGTCATCACGCTTGAGTTCGCGGCTAAGCCATGCCCTCACGTAGCTCCAGCGCCGTTTGATGGTGGCCTCGGAGAGATCCAGCGTCGCTGCGATCTCCGCCACCGTAAGGCCGACAAACAACCTCAGCTTCGCCACCTTGGCCTTCTCCTCATCGATTTCGGCCAGCCGCTCGACCGCATCGTTCAGATCGATCAGCTCCGGCGGGGTCGCACTGCGCGGTGCCTCGTGGTCGCCAAAGGTGACCTCTAGCCAGTCGCCGCCCCTCCGTGCAGCCATCTTGCGCCGGGCGTGATCGATGAGGATACGCCGCATGGCATCAGCCGCCGCCGCGTAGAAGTGATGTCGCCCGTTCCAGTGGATCTCCTCGCCTTCGGAGCCGGCCAACTTGATCCACGCCTCATGCACGAGCGCGGTGGCCTGGAGCGTGTGACCGGGGCACTCGCCCCCCATGCGCGCCGCCGCAAGCCGGCGCAACTCGTCGTAGACCAGCGGCAACAAGTCGTCCGCCGACCCGGAATCATCCGATCCGATCGAGCTGAGGATACGTGTTACCTCGGACACGAAGCCATCCTACACAATTTCGGCGCGGGTCGTAAAGCACGTTCTGTCACAAAATCGGGAGGAGTCAGTACCCGCCTACCGCCCATCTCGACCCCTCGAAAGAAATTTGAGCCGTTTTCCAGCGAGACTGCGCTTACCCGATTGAACCCAATCACCACAATATGCCAAAACCCGAAAACCAATGAAAACCAAAACTCTAACAACCAGATATTCATGGGTCACAATCGCGACCCTCACGATGACCAGTTCGACGCTCTTGGCGGCAACGGCGAAAGTCACGAGCAGCGGTGATTCCGGTGACGGCACGTTTCGCGCCGCAGTGGAGGAGGCCAACAGCGACGAATCCATCTCAAGCATTCAGTTCTCACCCGGCGTCGGCACCGTAGCGCTGCAAAGTTCCGTGACTTACACTGGCGGGCAAAAGCTCACGATCAATGGTCGAGGCGTCGTGATCGAGCCGGAAGCCGGAGGAATCTTCGATCTTTTCGTCGGCGACGGCGGGGGAGATATCCGACTTGAGGTGATGACCTTGCAGAACAGCGGCGGAGCGGGCGTCTTCATCGACGTTCCTGACGATGCCACCGGGACGATGGCGGTGAGCCTTCTCCAGGTGACACTCGCCGACAATGGGCTGGAGGGACTCCTCATCGATGACTGTGACGGACCCGACCTTGATACCTGTGGCGGATCCGACGCGGGCGTCGATTTGACGGTGTCTTCGAGCACGATTTCCGGAAACGGCAGGAGCCCCGGCGTCAGCGACGTCGATGCCATCCGCATTAACGAAAGGGGCGGTGGTGACGTGAGTGTCTCCATTCAGAATTCCAGCATCGATTCCAATGGGGGAGATGGCCTTGAGGTGGAAGAGGGACATGCGGGGACGGTCCACCTGATCGCCCGCAATTCGACCTTAAACGATAATGGTGATCAGGACCCCGATGACCTGGAAGACGGAATCGATATCGATGAACGGGGCGAAGGAGACGTGGTGGTCAACTTCGTGAATGTCGTCGTTCGGGATTGCTATGATGAAGCCATTGATCTGAACGAGGACGACGAGGGCGATATCGATGCGCGGTTTATTCGTGTGCAGGCACTCGGTGCGAAGGGTGGAGATGGCATTCGGTGTCGGGAGGACGGGGATGGAAGCATCGTCGTGGTCGCGACACAAACCTCGGCCATCGGCAATGACGACGAAGGAATCCAGTTGGAAGAGCAAGGGGAAGGCGATCTCGTCGTGCAGTTGCAAGAGGTGGCATCAATCGATAACGACGATCACGGTATCCAGATGGAAGAATCCGACGGCGGCAGCCTGGGCGCACAACTGAATGACCTGATCGTAGACAACAACAACGATGACGGCCTTCAGATGGAAGAGGCCGACGAGGGAGATCTGCTTGCTGAGGTCGCGGACAGCGCCATCACCAACAACGATAATTATGGCATCAAAGCAGAACAGGGTGACGACGGAATAGGACACCTGAGCTTGACGAATGTGGATCTATCAAACAACGGCGATGGTGAACTCGACGTCGATGGCGTAGTCGTCACGGAGTAGAGTCCGCGCTTGCTGGCGCTTCCTCGCTCTCCGTCGCCAATCACAAGGGTTGGCGGCGGAGAGATCGCCCTCGGTATCCCGGCGTCCAATTCCCGCATCTTCCCGCCCGGCGGTCGAGCGGGCTCGCCTCACTCGGGGTAGGGAACTGAGAGCTTGTGAGACCGAATCAGAGTTTGGGCAGCCACCAGGCAGCTCCGGAGAACGAGTGCCACAACCATCGGAACTGACCCGCCCCCCTCACAGCACGAGGGGTCGCACCAACGCCCAATAGTGGCCGGAGGGTCGGGCGAATACTCAACCCGCAGATGCTGCAGGAAAAACGTCAAGAGCAGCGATGATGTGGTGCTACGCGTAACCGCATTCGCTGGCTTGCGCGGTTCGAATCATTCGATCGGAATAATCTCCATATTGGGATCGGCGCCCACTGCTGGCTCCAGCAAAGTATCCCCCTCCTCACCCCGCTCAATTCAGCGGGTAATGAATATGCCTTTCTCGACCGCACTTCTTTCCACCGTGCTATCCATCTCCCCCAGATCCCAACGAATCGAGTGACTAAGGTAGATCACGCAATTCTCGGGTTCGGAAAGATCCTGATTGGTGAAGACTCGTTACACGGTGATCTTCCTGCCAACGAACGGCATCGCCGTCGCTAGCACCGCGTCTTCATTGAACTGAGCCTGAGGGGCACCATACTCCGAACCCGAAAGAAGGGGGTCACGGGTAGACTATCGCGATCTGCTTCCCCCCGCACCCGTGGTATCCGATGCCCGGCCAGGTAGGGTTCGAGTTCCCCGGTGCCTGCCACCACGTGTTGGCGCGCGGCGCTCGGTCCCGCCCGGTTTAGTGGGAGCGCTGCGGTCAGGATTCACGTGTGGTGTTCCGGAGCACGGCCGAGCAGCACCGTAAAGACGTCTCCGGCGGCGACCAAGATCGAGAAAAGAGGGATCAGAAAAAGGGTCTGGAGACGGTTCGGTGCCCCCTATTGCAATGCTGATGATTGGATTTCAACCGGGGTTTCGTGCGGTTCCGAAGTTCTCCGAAGAGTCGCCGATTTCGTTGTAACCGATCTCGCGGCGGCGGGGTTGTACCTTGGAATGCTACCGCTCGAAGCCGGTATTTACGGATGGGCGCGTGCGTCACAAACACCAAACAACCAAAAAATAGCTATGAAACTCCTAGCCACACTCCTCATCGCTCCCTTGGCGACCACCATCGTACTTCTCGCCTCTGCGGGAACGGCTTCGGCTGCGCATGAGAGCAACAATTCCGCCAGCCTCAGCGCCGAAGATTCCTCTGCCGGAGGCAAAGCAATCGTCAACTATATCGCCGGCCAAGAGAGCTGGGCGGCCAATGCTCGCGTCGAGGGACTGGAGGAGGGCACCTATACGTTCGCCGTCCGGCTGAACGACGGTGCGCCTCAGCCGGTCTGCACTTTCGTCGTCGATGCACGCGGCAACGGTTCGTGCTCTAACAACCACTTTGACCTTGCTGGTTTCAACATAGCGGTCATCCTCGATGACAGCGGAGACGTGGTTCTCTCGGGTACGTTCGCCCGCCGTGGAGGCAATCGCGAGAAGGGCTGATCGGAACCGAGAGATGCCGCTCGGTCTCCGGCCGCGGAGACGGTCAGTTCACGTAATGGCACCCGGGTGCTCCATATCAGGAGTGCCGACAGGCAGAGCTGGCAATGAGCTCGTTGGGACTGGGGCTGATGAGCCGGTTCTCGGGCGGCGCAACAGTGGGGGCGGCACGGAGTGGTGTGCCGCCCCCGAATTGAAGTGCTCCCGGTTACCTTACGGCTGGTGCGGGCGCCATCCGAT
>CAZKYJ010000567.1:0-4094 GCA_964556355.1 uncultured Verrucomicrobiales bacterium
GATCTTCAGCGCCGCGCACACCACGCCGACCACGGAAGCCACCGAGTAACCGAGGTAGATCGTCGGCCAAAAACACTGCCGCCCACGCATCGCCCAGAAGGCCTTTACCGTAAATGTTGCTTTTTGCTCGCTCACAATCTGACGCTCCTAAATGATGGTGGTGAGAATCTCCCTTAGTGCTTCCTCCGTCAGCCGGCGGGGATTGTTGTTCACCCTCTCGGGATTGAAGCCGTGGCGGACAATTTGCTCGATGCCCCCGCTGTCCGTCACCCCGATCTCCGCGAGATGCCGCCGGAGACCACAGCGGGCGAAAAGTTTCGCGAGCATCTCCTCGGCGCTCTCCGGCGAACCACACCCGAGAGCCACAGATATCTCACCGAGCCTCGCCCGGACAAATGCCGCCCCCCTCGGGTCGAGGCTGTCGGCCTCCGACACGCCCCGGTTGAACGAGTAGATCGCGGGGAGCACCATGCTGACCGCCTCACCGTGCGCGACTCCGAATTGGGTGGTCAGTGCGTAGGAGACGGCGTGGGGCGCGGTGGTTTTGGTCAGATTGATCGCCTTGCCTGCCTGATGTGCCCCCTCCATCAGGAGGCGGAGATCCGACGCTGCCCGCGACGAAACCGCGCGCTCCAGAGATCCCACGACCATTCCGATCGCTCCTGCCGCCACCTGACGGGAACCGTCGGTCGAATGGATGCTCCAGTATGATTCGATCGCCTGGCACAGGGCATCCGCCCCGCTCGCCGCCATCGTCAGGCCCGGCAGCCCGCGGAGCAGCTCGGGCACGAGCAGCGCCCTCGTCGGCAAAAGCCGCGGGTGCGCGACCGAGAATTTCTCGTCGCCGCTGTAAACCACCGCAAAATGGGTCGCCTCACTCCCCGAGCCCGCGGTGGTGGGAATCGCGACCAACGGGATGTCGACCGGATCCACGGCCGCCCCACCCAAGAGATTTGCTCGCACCCGCCCCCCATTGCCAGCAAACGCCTTGAGAAGCTTCGCGACGTCGATCACACTGCCCCCGCCGACGGCGACGATCGCGTCGGGCTGCGCTTCCTCCCAAACGGTCAGCCCGCCCTCGACCAACTCCACGGTGGGGTTCGGAAGAACCCCGCCGTAGGTGACAACGGAGAATCCAGCGAGCGCCTCGGCCAGCATGGCCTCCGCACCGCAGGCGGCGAAGCTTCGCCCCCCAGAGACGACCAGTACCGTCCGGACGCCGGACGCCGCGAGGCTTTGACACCCGCTCCGGAGGCTTTCTCGCCCCCGATGAGTCTCCAGGTTCACTTGGGCGATAGGTTCTCCATGAATGCGCGCTTGTTGTCGGAGGGCGCCACCGTTGGGCGTCCCAGATCACCCCGGGATCCGACATTGACGCGCACCTCAAGAAAAACGGGGCCCTCGGCAGACCGGAGCCAAGCCAGCGCGGACCGGAGATCCGCCCTCGTATCAGCTCGGCGAACTTCCCGATAGCCGCACCCGCGAGCGATCGCCAGGAGATCGATGGCAAACCCAGCTGTGGGCTGTCCCCCAACCGATTCGTGAGCACCATTGTTGATGAGAACATGGCGAAAGTTCGAGACCTTCCGCGAAGCGATCACCGCCATCGATCCCAGATGCATGATGGCGGCCCCGTCTCCGTCGATGGCCAAGACTTTCCGGCCGGGTTGGGACTCGGCCAGTCCGTGCGCAATACTGGAGGCGTGCCCCATGCACCCCACGGTTAAGAAATCTTTTGCATGGCCCTCACCACGTCGGGCACGAAACTCAAAGATTTCGCGGGAGGTCTTCCCCGTCGTTCCGACCACCACATCGTCCGCATCGACGCTGCCAAGAACCATCGCGACCGCCTCCTCACGGAGCATCTCGTAGCGCGGGGGGGGGGTGTTCTTTAGCGCATAGCTCCCGAAAGTTCCCTTCCGTACCACCAGGGCGAACGGGCGCTCCTCGGCCCGGGCTGCGCGGCAGACCGCGCGCACGCAATCCACCGCCGCCCCCGTCTCCTCGGGAAGAACCCGGTAGGGCACGCCCAGCGTCTCGAGCATCGCATGGTTGATGGCCCCTTGCTTGACGTGCTGGGGCTCGTCCGGCCGCCCCGGTTCGCCACGCCATCCGACGAGCAAGACCATGGGAATGCCATAGACTTCGCGATCGGCCAAGGAGGTCAACGGGTTTACCGTATTGCCGAGCCCCGAGTTCTGGAGATACACCATTCCGATCATCCCGGAACCGAGATAGCGACCTGCGGCATAGGCGATGGCCGCACCCTCGTTCGCGACGATCAGGTCATCGAGCCCACCCCCGTGGTCGGCGACATAGGCGCAGAAGCTCTTCAGCAGCGAATCGGGAACGCCAACGAAAAACCCGATTCCGGATGAGCGGGCACCCTCGTAGAACTCTTTCGGATCGACCATCCTATTTCTCAGTCCGGGATGAGGGTGATGATATCACGCACGCTCATACACAGGTCATCTACCTCCTTCGATCTCTTGTTGCGCAGGATTGTCTCCGCGGTCCGAAGCATTGCAGGATAGGCGCTGCGCAGCAGGTGATTGGCATAGATGACCACACCGAATCCCGCGGCCTGAAGCTCGTCCTCGGTCATGTGATTGTAGCTCGTTGGCACCGAGACGAGCGGGACCGTGCGATCGAACTGCCGATACCGCCGACAAAACTCGAGGACCTCCTGCCCGTCCTTCTCCCGGCTATGGATCATGATGCCGTCCGCCCCGGCAGCGATGTAGGCCTCCGCCCGCTCGAGCGCATCGTCCATACCCGCACCGGCGATGAGGCTCTCGATCCGCGCCACGATCATGAAGTCGTCGGTCACCTGCGCCTTTTTACCCGCGTTGAGCTTCTCCGCCATCGCCTCCTTCTCCAGGAGAACCTGCTCCCGCTCGGTTCCAAATAGCGAGTTCTGCTTCAAGCCCTTCTTGTCCTCGATCACAACGGCCGACACCCCGAGGCGCTCGAGCGTGCGCACGAGCTTCGTGAAATGGGCGACGACACCTCCGGTATCTCCGTCGTAGATGATCGGTTTGGTGGTCACATCGAGGATGTCGTTGATCGTGTTCGCCCGGGATCCCCGGTCAACGTACTCGATATCCGGACGCCCTTTGGCCGTCGAATCGGTCAGGCTGCTGAGCCACAGCGCATCGAACTCGTCTTGGCGCCCGCCCACATCGACAGCAACGTTCTCCACAATCAGTCCGGACAGGCCGTTGTGCGCCTCCATCACGCGGACGATGCCCTTGCTCCCGAGGAGCCGGCGCAACCTCCGCATCCGGATCGCCGGTGTCGTACCAATCTCCCGCATCGCCTTGTTCAAGGCCGTCGATGAGATACCTTCCGTGTAGGTCGGCTCGATCAGTTCCCCCCCCCAGCCCGCGAGCGCCTCGATGACCCGCGAGCGTGTCTCCGCCTGGGGGCCCGACTTCCAGTCGTCACCGTGCACCACATAGTCCGGTCGCACTTTCTCGAGGTTCGGAACATAGTCGAGGGTGTCCTGGGAGATCACCTCATCCACCCCCTTGATACTCTCGACAATCTGCTTTCTCTGATCGTAGGCCAGATAGGGTAGCCTCTTGTACGACGCGATGGCCTTGTCGGTCAGGACGCCAACGATCACCCTTCCATAGCCGGAGGCCGTCCGGATAATATTCAGGTGCCCGGGGTGTATCATATCGGCACTCATGCCGACATAAACGGTTTTTTGGAGATTGGCGTTCATCGGATAGGAGGGCGATGGTCGGGCGGCGGAGCGATCTAGGGACGCTCGATCTCGCCGGCGTGCCGGGCAAGGTACCTCACCGTCCGGCGAATACTCTCCGCGATCGGAACGCGGGGCGCCCAGCCGAGTCGCTTGAGCTTCGTGGTGTCCAGGTGGACGACGGGGCTGTCGCCGAGCCACCCCCGCTCGCCGCCCGTCGTCCGATAGTCGACCCCGACCAGCCCCAGCTCCGCGCAGACGATATCGGCCAGGTCGAGCACGTTCATGAAATCATCGTGCCCCAGGTTGAACACGTTCTTCTTCTCCGGAGCGCCCTCGATCGCCGCAAAGATACCCGCGACCCCATCGCTCACATCAAGATAGG
>CAZKYJ010000568.1:0-4084 GCA_964556355.1 uncultured Verrucomicrobiales bacterium
CGCCCGGCCCGAGGGCGGAGAGACGACGCTTGTGGGTCAGCTCCGACAGCGGGTTGGTCTGGTCCATGAACTGGCTCAGCTGCGAGCGTCCGAAGAAATCCCGGACGACGGCGGCGAGCGCCTTCGGGTTGACCAGCTTCGAGGGAGTCATCCCGTCGAGGTTGATGTCGAACAGGGTCATGCGCTCCTTCACGAGGCGCTCGGTCCGGGCGAGACCGACGCGGCACTGGTTCGCGAGAAGCTCTCCGACCGCGCGAATGCGGCGGCTGCCGAGGTGGTCGATGTCGTCGAGGACGCCCTCGCCGCGGCGGAGACCGAAGAGGTAGGACATCGCCGCGATGAAGTCGTCGTGGGTGACGACGCGCTCGTTCTCGTCCACGTCGAGGCCGAGCTTCTGGTTGATCTTGTAGCGGCCCACCCGGGTGAGGTCGTACTTCTTCGGATCGAAGAAGAGACGCTTGAGAAGGGCGCGGGCGTTCGCCACGGTCGGCGGGTCGCCGTGGCGTAGACGACGGTAGATGTCCTTGAGGGCCTCCTCCTCGTTCGAGGCGGGATCCTTCTTGAGGGACTTGATGAGGAGGTCGTCGTGCGACGCCGTCACCACGGGGACCGACTTCACGCCGAGTCCGTGCAACTGGGAGATGACCGCCTCGGTGAGCGGCTCGTAGGCCTTCGCGACGATGATGTCCCCGTCGGTGACATCCTCGAAGATGACCTTGTTGGCGAGTTCCGCCTCGTCGATGGACGGGTCGATCTTGAGTTTGTCGATGTCGTAGAACTGGCGAATGATGTCCTCGTCGGTCGGGTAGCCGATCGCGCGGAGGAAGGTCGTCGCGAGGAACTTGCGGCGGCGGCGGCGGCGGTCGAGGTAGACGTAGAGCAGGTCGTTGGTGTCGAACTGCACCTCCATCCAGGAACCGCGGTCGGGAATGATGCGGAAGCCGAAGAGAGTCTTGCCGTTGAGGTGCTGGTTCGTCTCGAAACAGACACCGGGGGACCGGTGCAGCTGGCTCACCACGACACGCTCGGCACCGTTGATGACGAAGGTGCCGCGCAGGGTCATCATGGGAAGCTCACCCATGTAGACGCGCTCCTCCTTGGTACCGGACTCGTCCGTGAGGGCGAAGGTCACGTAGAGCGGGGCGCTGAAGGTCTCGCCGTCGCGCAGGGCCTCGAGGGCGGTGAGCTTGGGCTCGCCGACCTCGTACTTGACGAAGTCGAGGGTGAACTTCTCGTCGTAGCTCTGGATCGGAAACACCTCCTGGAAGACGGACTGCAGGCCGATCGAGACCCTGTCGTCGGGAGCCAGCTCCTGCTGCAGAAACTCCTTGTAGGAATCGAGTTGAACCTCGATGAGATTGGGCGTATCGAGCGCTTCCTCGATCTTCCCGAAATAGATACGTTCAAGTTTCTTCGCTGCTGCTGACATAAGGGCGCTGATAGTTGGGTCTGGTAGTCGCACTCGATTTGACGAAACCTCCCGCTCCGGCGACAGTCTTCCCCTTGTTATCCGTACAGGGGGAAACGCCGGGAGGCTGGGAGCCGAAGCGTCGAAACGCGAGACGACGAAGCCCGGCCGCCTCGAAGCAGCCGGGATTCGACGTCAGGAATTTCAGATTTTCAGCAGCCGGGAATGCACGTCCTCTAGAGTTGTTACGTTTGGGGCAAGAAAATTCTTAAGAAAATTTCGAGGCGATGCATCCGGCCCGCATCGCGGGCCGGATGATCGAAAGTGTGCTTACTTGAGCTCGACGGTGGCGCCGGCTTCCTCGAGCTTGCTCTTGATCGCTTCGGCCTCGTCCTTGGACGCGGCTTCCTTGATCGTTTCGGGAGCGCTCTCCACGATCTTCTTGGCGTCGGCGAGGCCGAGGCCGGAGATCGCTTCGCGGACCGCCTTGATGACGGCGATCTTGTTGTCGCCGAAGGAGGCGAGCACGACGTCGAAGGAATCCTTCTCCTCGGCCGCTTCCGCATCTCCACCACCGCCGGGAGCGGCCATGGCAACGGCTGCGGGCGCTGCTGCGCTCACACCCCATTTTTCTTCGAGTGCTTTCACGAGGTCGGAGACCTCCAGGACGGTGAGTCCGCTCAGTTGTTCTACCAGTGTATCTGTATCTGCCATTTTTTTGGTTGGGTATCGCCGGGACGGAAAGCGCTCCGTCGATTAAGGTGCTGCGCTCAGCACCCGACAAGGAACCCGGTTTGGTTTTCTTTTGGGTATCGGGGACTCGTGGGAGCCCCCAAATTGTTCGAAAGGATTGGGGATTCTCAGCCCTGGTCTGCCTTGGCCTGGAGCACCCGCGCCAGCGAGGCACCGGGCTCGTTGAGCACCGTGACGAGACGCTGCGCCGGCTGGTTGAGCACGCCGAGGAGCTGCGCCTGGAGCACTTCCTTGGCGGGCAGGTCGGCGAGCACCTTGACCTTCTCCTCGTCGAGAAGCTCGCCGTCGAGCACTCCACCACGGAGGCCCGGACGACCGGTCTCCTTGTGGAAGGTCTTGAGCGTCTTGGCCGCGGCACAGACGTCGCTTTCCCCGGTCACGACCGCGGTCTGACCGGTGAGGAACTCGCTGAACCCCTCGGGGTACTCGGCCGATCCGGCCGCCTGGCGAACCAGCGTGTTCTTCGCGACCTGGAAACGGGCGCCGTTCTGCCGGAGGCGCGAACGAAGCTCCTCGAACTGGGGGACGGTCATCCCGGCGTAGTCCGCCACGAGCAGGAAGGGCGACTCGTTGATCCGGACGAGGATGTCGTCGATGATTACCTGTTTGACTTCTTTCATCGTATCGAAATGGGTCTGAATTGTTTCTGAATGCGAATGCGGTCGATCAGCTCCACGCCGACACGTCGATGGTGACTCCGGGGCTCATCGTCGCGGTGAGGGCCCCGTTGAGAAGGAAGATTCCCTTGGCCGTCGCGGGTCGCGCCGCGGTGACCGCGTCGATGACCGCCCGCCCGTTCTCGACCAGGGCGGTCTCCTCGAAGGATACCTTGCCGATCGGGACCGAGATGTTGCCGTTCTTGTCGAGCTTGAAGTCGACCTTTCCGGCCTTGACGGCCTTGACCGCCGCCGCCGTGTCGTCGGTCACGGTTCCGGTCTTCGGGTTGGGCATGAGACCGCGGGGTCCCAGTTGCCGGCCGAGCTTCCGCACCTCGGACATCGCCGCGGGGGTCGCCACGACGGAATCGAAATCCATGAATCCGTCCTGCACCTCCTTGATCAGGGACTCGAAGCCGACGTGGTCGGCCCCGGCGTTCTTGGCCTCGGTGGCCGCCTCGCCCTCGGCGAAGACGATCACTTTCATCTCCTTGCCACTCCCGTTCGGAAGCGGGCACGAACCGCGGACCATCTGGTCCGACTGGCGCGGATCGACTCCCATGCGGAAGGTGAGGGTGACCGTCTGATCGAATTTCGGGGACGGGAATTGCTTCACGAGAGTGACCGCCTCCTCGATGGAGTAGACCTTCTCGACTTCCACCATTTCGGCGGCTTTCCGGTATCGTTTGCTTTTTTGTTTTGCCATGGGCTGGGGTGCAGTGCGAGCGGACCGTTCCGGCCCTCCTGCGGTTGGATGTTCGGTTCCAAAAATCAGTCGACGATCTCGAGGCCCATCTGGCGGGCCGTCCCCGCGAGGATGCGACAGGCCATCTCCTCGTCGTCGGTGTTGAGGTCGTCCATCTTGATGCGGGCCACCTCGATCAGCTTGTCCTTCTTCAGCGTGCCCACCTTGGTCTTGTTGGGCTCACCCGAACCGGACGCGATGTTGGCAGCCTTCTTCAGGAGAATCGCTGCCGGCGGCTTCTTGCAGACGAAGGTGAAACTCTTGTCCGCGTAGACGCTGATCACCACCGGGAGGATATCCCCCGCGTTCTGCTGGGTCTGAGCATTGAACTCCTTGCAGAATTCCATGATGTTCACCCCGGCCTGACCGAGCGCAGGACCGACCGGAGGCGAGGGATTCGCCTGACCTGCCTGGATCTGCAATTTCAACTGTTGTACTACTTCCTTAGCCATCGTGCTGCCTTGTTACGTTTTTAAAACTGTTCGATTCGTTCGTGTCGCGTTACGCGTTCAACCGTTCTCC
>CAZKYJ010000569.1:0-4069 GCA_964556355.1 uncultured Verrucomicrobiales bacterium
GTCAGCCATCGGCTCCTCGTGGGATTCGAAGTCGGTGATCTCCAGCGCCGGGATGACCGGTTCTCCTTTCGGCTTGGCCGCGTGACCGAGATACCCGGCGTAGCGGGAGATCCCGGAGGCCAGCCCGGCCACGATCTTCTCCTGGTAGTCGGGCTTGGCGATATCGTAGTTGCCCCCGAGCGACCCGACGCGGAAGACGATGGCGGGCATTGTCACGCGGCGGAGGACCGGCAGCCGGGCGCGCTTGAGCCCGTTGCCCGGGGCATCGGTCGCCGCCGCCACCGATCCGTAGACGGCGGTCGCCAATGCCATGTTCTCCTGCTCGTTGAGGTTGCCGAGATAAAAATTCAGGTCGGGGTTGTCCTCGTCGAAATCCGGGTCGTTCGTCCCGGGCGTCCCCGCCGGCGGGAGGGTGTAGGTCTCGATCCCTCCCTTGTAGGTGCTATCTCCCGGCGTCGCGTAGAGGCTCACGAAGATCGATTCCTCCTCACGGGCGTTGGCCAAAGCGGTCCGGGCACCGGCGTCGATCGGCACGTCTTCCTCGCGCGTCATCACCGCCGTGTAACCCAGTGCGGCCACCGCTTCCCGCAACTTCATCGCGATCTCTAACATCACCGTTTTCTCGTCGGTCAGCGCGCCGGTCAGACCCACGTCGTCCCCGCCCTGCGAGGGGTCGATGATCACGGTCCTGAGATCCCGCGGCTCCAGCTGGGACGGGGGGCGCAGGACGACGTCGATGAGGTTGGTCACGTCGAAGACCGAGACGAGCGCCGACTTCCCCCACGGGATGACGGGGTAGCTCATGGAGAACGGGATGCGGTTGATGGTGATCGCCTTCGAGCCCTTCCGACAGCGCATCTCCAGGCCGCTGCGCGAGAGCACGAACCCGCTCCCGGACTTGTTCGCATCCATGCCGTAGAATTTCGCCACGTCCCCGACCGAGACATAGCTGCGCCCTTTGTAGGTGGTGACACTCCAGGCGCCGGCCGCCACCGGGAGGGCGAGAACGATCGCGACCACGAGGCCGGTCGGGCAAAGCAGGCGGAGGGAGAGGGATGTCACGCCCGATACTAGAGCGGTCAACCACCGGAAATCCAGTGCGCGCTAGGCCGGGGCACCGCCCTCGAGGCTGTCCAGCTCGGCCACGATGTTCGCCCGGGCACGGTCTTCGAGAAGCTTCCGGTAGTGGAGGGTGCTGTAGATGCACTCCCGCCCGAGGAACCTTTTCAGCAGGGCCGCCCGCCCCGCACGGAAAGCGCCGTCTTCGACATGGGCGTATTCTTGCCGCACGTCGGCGGCATACTGCCGGTAGCGCGGCGGCTCGTCGCCGAGAACGGCCAGGTCGATGTCCATGATCAGCGCGGCGTCGGGCTCCTCGGGCGTAGCGTCGTGGCGGGTGGCGAGGATGTAGCGCTCGACCCGCTCGCCTTTGACCCGGCCTTTCGCCACCGGAAGAAACTCCCTCCAAAAAAGCTGCGCGCTCGCCGCCTCGTTCGTGCCGGCGGGAGCTTTCGCGTCATAGACCGCATCGTGGTACCAGAGCGCCAGCTCCACCGCATCGGGGTCATCGATGGCCGCGGGGTAGAGGTCCAGGGTGTCGAGGCATTTCAAGACGTGGTCCGCCGTGTGGTAGAACCGCCCCGGGCCCGAGTAGTGCGCCAGTAGCTTGTCCCCAGCCGCCAGCCCCGCAACCTCCAGCGCCAGCCAGTCACAAAGCCGCGCCCACCGTTCCCGCCAGCGGGCGGCGGAGTCCTGCACGACCTCTTCGGGACGACTGAACGGGTTTGGCATTCCCCATCTCATTCCGAATCGCTTTCGTTCTCCGTTGTCGTGAGTTTCATTACCGCGCGGGCGAGGGGCACCCGGCACCCATGGATGGCGATCGCCAAGATGCCCATACCCAATAGTATCGCCCCGCCGGCCACCGGAGCGAGACCGGTGTCCTGGAACGCACCCGCGGCGAGCAATGCCGCGCCGATCGCGACCCCAACCCAACCCGGTCCGGTTCCCCGGATCCGCCTTTCCAGCGCTTCCGCGCCGTCTTCGGTCAATGTCGTTCTCATCGCCTCCCACCCTACCCTTACTTTCAGCATATTCGTATCCTAGATGAACCCGCCCTTCCCTGGCCCGGCTCCCTTTTCCGTTGGCACCGCACCCGCTTCGCCGCTATAAGCTCACCCGTTCCGCTCCTTCTCGTTCCACCCTGTCCATGCCCGACGCCCACCCGTTCCTCGATCGCACTTTCTCCATCCGCTGGTCCCGGCTCACGCCGGAGCACGTCGTCCCCGACATCGAGGAGGCGCTGCGCCGCGCCGAGGAAAAGATCGATGCGGTGGCCGCCACCGACCGCGGACGCCTGACGTTCGCATCGACCCTCCTCGCCCTCGACGCCGCCACCGAGGAGCTCTCCGAAGCCTGGACGAAAGTCGGCCACCTCGATTCCGTTGCCAACTCCGACGAACTCCGCGCTGCCTACAATGCCGTGCTCCCGAAGGTTTCGGAGTTCTACTCGAAGATCCCGCTCAACGAGGGGCTCTGGGACCTCCTCAAAACCTACGCCAACACCGACGACGCCGCCGCCTTGACCGGCGTCCGCAAGCGCTATCTCGACGAGACGCTCGACGACTTCCGCTCGGCCGGCGCCGACCTTCCCGCCGACAAGAAGGCCCGCCTCGAGACGATCGGCTCCGAGCTGGCCAAGGCGACGCAAAAGTTCTCCGAAAACGTCCTCGATTCCACCAACGCGTGGTCGCTGGTCATCGAAAGCGAGGGCGAGCTGACCGGCCTTCCCGCCACCGCTCGCGCCGCCGCACTGGAAAACGCCGTCGCCAAAGGAATCGCCACCGAGGATGCGCCGAAGTGGCGCTTTACCCTGCAGATGCCGTCGTATCTCCCGGTGATGGAGCACCTCGACGACGCCTCCATCCGCAAGCGCTTCTGGCTCGGCAACTGCACGGTCGGCCGCGGCGAGCACGACAACTCGGACCTCGTCTGGAAGATCCTCGCCCTCCGGCACGAAAAGGCCGCCCTGCTCGGGAAGGACCACTTCGCCGACACGGTGCTCGAGCGCCGCATGGCGAAGTCCGGCGAGGCCGCCCTGAAGTTCACCGACGACCTCCACGCCCGCATCCGTCCCGCCTTCAACCGCGAGGTCATCGAGCTCCAAGAATTCCGTGCCGAGCACCTCCGTTCGAAAAGCACGCTGCTCGAGCCGTGGGACACCACCTACTGGGCCGAGAAACGGCGGAAGGCGCTCTACGATTTCGACGACGAGGTGCTCCGCCCCTACTTCCCATTGGAAGGGGTCATCCGCGGGATGTTCACGATCGCCGAGACGATTTTCGAACTCGCCATCAAAGAGCGCCCGACCACCACCGGGGCGGTTGAGGATGACTCCGACGCCGTCGAAGTCTGGCACGACGAGGTCCAGTACTACGACGTCTTCAACAAACTCGGCACCCACCTCGGATCGTTCTACGCCGACTGGCACCCGCGCGAGCCCAAACGCGGCGGTGCCTGGATGAACGCCTTCATCACCGGATCCCCGCCCAGCGGGGACGACGACCGCCGCCCGCACCTCGGCCTCATCTGTGGGAACATGACGCGCCCCAGCGGCTCGAAGCCGGCGCTGCTCGCGCACTACGAAGTGGAGACGATCTTCCACGAGTTCGGCCACCTCCTCCACCATCTCATGGGCGAGGTCGAAGTGAAGGCGCTCAACGGAATCAACGTCGCCTGGGACTTCGTCGAGCTCCCGTCCCAGATCATGGAGAATTTCTGCTGGAACCGCGAGAGCCTCGACCTCTTCGCCCGTCACTACAAGACGGGCAAGCCGATCCCCCGCTCGCTCTTCCGCAAGATGCTCGCCGCACGCAACTACATGAGCGCCGTCACCACCATGCGACAGCTCGCCTTCGCCAAGCTCGATCTCGAGCTGCACATGCACCACGCCCACGATTCCGGCCGCGACCTCGACGAGCTGACGGCCGAGATCTTGGAGGGCTACCAGATGCCCATGGCCACCCGCCCGCCAACCATCGCGCGACGGTTCAGCCACCTCTTCGCCAGC
>CAZKYJ010000570.1:0-4064 GCA_964556355.1 uncultured Verrucomicrobiales bacterium
CATGCGGCGATGGCCGCGGCCGGCGGCGACGAGCTGCGGCCGGTCTCCCTCGACCCGGAGAGCGCGAGGCGGATCGGCGTGACGTTCGCGACGGTCGCGCGCAAGCCGTTCCGGCGCGTCGATTTCACCTCCGACAACGGGGGGATCAAGGGGCTCGAGGGCAACGTCAGGGAGTGGACGGGCTCCCTCCCGGAAGAGGAACTCGCGGGGATCGCCATCGTCAGGGGCGCATCGTCGTCGATGCTCGACGCCGCGACCGCGACGGACGACTACCGCGCGTTCGACCTCAATCGCCGCGAAGCTTTGCCCCAGGACGAATCCGCCAACGATCTCGGATTCCGCGTCGTTCTCGATCTCCGATCGTCGGAAGACAAAGCCCCCGCGGCCAAACTCGCCGACTTTGTGGTGGCGGGCGACTGGCCCGCCGCCGAGGCGCTCGCCCAGAACTTGCTCGCCCAGGATGTCGCCGCCCGCGCGGACACCCCGATCGGCCTCGCGGCGCACTCGCTTCTTACGATCAACCAGATGCGTACCTTCTTCATGGAAAACCGCCGGGTGCCGGGGAGCCTGCGCAACAAGCAGGGCTACTTCGGGGGTCGGCGCTATTTCTACTGCAAGCTACCACTCGACTGGGACTCCGCCGAGAGCCTCGCGTCGTCGGTCGGAGGACACCTCCTGACGATCCAGGGTGACGACCAGCGCGAGTGGCTGCACGATACCTATGCGGAGAGCGATAGGCAGCCGCTCACCGTGTGGAGCGGGGCGGTCCCCGACGCCGATTCTCCCTGGCGGTGGACGAGCGGCGGCGACCCTTCGTCGCTTCCCGAAACGCCCCCGGGATCCGAGGACGCCCGGCTCCTCTACGGCCACGAGTTTGCCAACATCCCCCCGCCGGACGAGGCGGACGCGGATGCCCCAGAGACATTGGACGAGGGGGACGTAGAGGCTCCGGCAGACGCCGTGGACGAACCCTCGCAGGCGACAACCCCGCCGCTCCCCGGTCCACCGAGTTCCGCCCCAGCGCCGCCCCCCGACGAGGCCAAGCACGGCTGGCAGGTGCTCCCCGCATGGCGCGAGGCGCCGGCCCAGCGACGCCACCCGTTTATCATCGAGTGGGGGTAGCGCTCGCGCGACGCCCTCCGCCAGCCCGAGAATCGAGACGTGCCCGATGCGACACCCCCAACCCGAGAGGAGTCAGCGAAAGATCGCTGGCGGGTGATCATTTTTGGCGCCGAGACACCCGCGGGGAAACTCTTTGACATCATCCTCCTCGTCTTCATCGGGGTGAGCGTGATGGTGGTCATGCTGGAAAGCATCCCCGCCATCCGCGCCGAACACTCGCGGACGTTCTTCATCGCGGAGTGGATCTTTACCATCGCCTTTACGCTCGAGTACGGCGCCCGGCTCTGGTGCTCGGGCAACCCCCTTCGCTACGCCCGCAGTTTTTTTGGGATCGTCGATCTCCTGTCCATCCTTCCGACCTATCTTGCCCTGTTCATCGTCGGGAGCCACTACCTCGTCGTCATCCGCATCCTCCGGATGCTCCGGATGTTCCGCGTGCTCAAAATGGTGCGCCACGTCGACGAGAGCAACATTTTGCTCCGCGCGCTCGTCGCCTCCCGCCAAAAGATCACGGTCTTTATCATCGGCGTCGGTTCGCTGATCATCATCATGGGGACGCTGATGTACATCGTCGAGGGTCCCGAGCATGGGTTCAACAATATCCCCGTCTCGGTCTATTGGGCCATCGTGACGATCACGACGGTCGGCTTCGGCGATATCACACCCCAGACGCCTCTCGGGCAACTTCTCTCCGCTCTGATGATGATCACCGGCTACGCCATCATCGCCGTTCCCACCGGCATTGTCGGCGCCGAGATCTACGGTGAGACCCAGCGCACGGCGGCGCGGACGACGCGGCGCTGTCCCGTGTGCGAATCGGGCGGGCACACGAAAGCCGCGAAGTTCTGCAAGGACTGCGGCACTCCGCTGGAGTAGGGCGGGATCACTCCTCGACCTCGCCCACGGTCTCGTCCCGCTGGTAGATCGGGAGCTGCCGGTAGGGCACGGTGAAGGCCAGGACGATCATCGACGTGCTGTAGACTTCGCCGAGACGTCCGTCCCAGGCACCGTTGTCCTTCTGCTTCGCGAGGTAGGTCGGGTACATCCACCCGGCGTAGCGCTCCCAGTAGCGCCCCCCCAGTTGGAAGGTCCCCTGCGCGTTGTAGTAATTGCCGTAATACTCGTGCTGGTCTCCCTCGAGCTTGCCAAGCTTTTCCATGATGAAATCGCCCGCCTTCAAGGTGCTCTCGTGACCGTGGTAGCCGCTGAGTTCGAGGCAGAGCAGCCCTGCCCCAGTCAGCGTTTCGGCATGGCCTCGGTCGTCCTGGTAGCCGAATGTGCCCCCTTTCTCCCCATAGTTCTTGAAAATGTAGCCGACGGCATCGCTGATGACCTGGTCGGGGACGGGAGCACCATTGAGCCGGGAGCTCTTAAGCGCCATGAGCGCCCACCCGCTGCACGAGAGGTCACTGTCGGTCGAATCCATGCGGTAGCGCCATCCGCCCTGGTGGCGGTCGTCCTTCTTCACCGCCTGCGCCCGGATGATGGCATTGTTCGCCTTTGCCAACGCTTTGCGCACCCGCGCCTGGCGATCGGGATCGAGCATCCCGGAAACCTCGGAAAGGAAGAGCGTGCTGATCGTGTGGGCGTACATCGGCCCGTTGCCGCCATCGCCGGAATCGAGGACTCCGTCGTCGTCGGCGTGTTCGAGAAGGTAGTCGATACAACGGTTGATCCGTGGTGCGAACGGTCCGCCGACCGGCGTGTAGCCTTTCGAGAGATAGGTCATCCCGACGAGCGAGACGATGCCCGTACTTTTCCCGTGGGCGCCGTCGAACGTTCCGTCCTCGCGCTGGGCGGTGTCGAGAAACCTGAGCGCCCGCTCGACGGCCGGCCCGACCGCCTCCTCGTACTCGGAGAACTCGGTCGTCGCGACCTGGCCGGAGACCGCTGGCGATCCCGCCAGCAGGGCGGAGAACACGAGCGGGAAAAACGGGGTTCGCCTCACTTGCTCCCCTCCTTGGCGATGGCTTCGAAATACCCTTTCACGAGGTCGCGATATTCGGCGGGCGCGCCCGATCCACCCGCTGCCGCGACGCCGGACTTGGCGGTTCCTCTGATCCGCGCCCAGTCCTCGGAGGTGATCCCGATCCGGGCGAGGTCGGCGGGAACACCGTTGAAGACGGCCGCGTTGGCCTGGATTCCCGCGTTGTCCGAAAGCTGCCCCTCCTGCGCCTGCGACGGCGGAGCTCCAGGAGGCTGCGGCTGCCCGGGCTGCCCCGGTTGCCCGGGAGGGCGCGGGCTCCCCGCGAGATTCGCGCCCGGCGTCATCGACGACGGGATACCCATGGCCGCCATCTGCTGTTGGGCGGCGGCCTCTAAGGCACTGGCCGCTTCGCCCGCCGAGGCGGCGGCCTGGCCCATATCCGGCTGCTGGGCGCCCTCTTGCCCCTGTTGCCCCTGTTGCCCCTGCGCCGCTTCTGCTGCCCGCGAGGCCTCCGACGCGGCCATCTCGAGCGCGCCGGCCTCGCGTTCTGCGGCGGAAGCTTGGGCACTGATTGCCTCGGCGGCGGCGGCCAAGGAACTTGCCGCTTCGGCAAGCTCTTCGCCAGCACGCTGCGCGGCGGCCTGCCCGGCCTGCTGCGCGGCGGCCTGCTGCTGTCCCGCAGCTTGGGCGGCCTCCATGTTCTCGGCGGCCGAACTGGCCTGGGTGGCAGCCTCGGCGGCCTGGTTGAACTGTTCTCCGGCCACGCTGGCCTGCTCGCTGGCCGACTCGGCACCCCGCTGGGCATCCGCCATCATCGCCTGGGCCACCGGGGGCACCGCCCGGGACACCTCGCCACCACGCCGAAAATCTTCGACCGCGTCCGCAAGCGCACCCGTCTGTTCCGCAATGGTTTCCTGCATGTCTGCCAACACGGCCTCCGGCGCGGCACCTTCGGCGAGTGCGCCGAGCATCTCGGCCACGTCCTGTTGGCGCTCGGCCAATGCGGCCGCCGCCT
>CAZKYJ010000571.1:0-4064 GCA_964556355.1 uncultured Verrucomicrobiales bacterium
CGGCATCGAGTACATGATCGCCCTCGCCGATTTCTACAAGAAGACCACCGCCGGGGCCGGCCTCGGTTTCTTCCAGATCGGCGGTGGCATCGCCGGTGACTTCCCCATCTGCGTCGTCCCCATGCTCCACCAGGACCTCGGCGAAACCGACGTCGCCCTCTGGTCCTACTTTTGCCAGATCAGCGACTCCACCACCAGCTACGGCTCCTACTCCGGCGCCGTGCCCAACGAAAAAATCACCTGGGGCAAGCTCGGCGTCGATACCCCGAAGTATGTCATCGAGTCCGACGCGACTATCGTCGCTCCCCTCATTTTTGCGTCGGTGCTCGGCTGGTAGCGGGCGGTTTGATCGCCACGGCCTCCGCGGCGGGCCGGGCCTGCTGTCGGCGATTTCCCCTGCGCGATGCGGTGGCCGAAGTCGCGGGTCGTCCGCATCCGGGCGAGATCGAGACCTCTGAAGAACCTGGTGTCCGGCCCCTTCCCGCCCCCGCTTCCCCATTGACCTGGTGAGGCGGCTCCGTGACAGTTTTGGATGTCCCCCACTCTTGGCCTCCCCTTCGTCACCGCCGCACTCGTCGCCGGCTCCCCTTTCGGAGCGCGCGCCGCCCCCACCGTGGAGGAACCATTCCGCACCGGAGCCCCGGACTACGCGCTGGGCACCCTCGCCGGCCAGGGTCCGGCCGCCACCGGGTTCGCCGGCAACTGGCTACTCGCCTACACCGGCGCGGAGAGCCCGGTGGTACTCGCGGCCGGGCTTTCCTACTCGGACGGCACGAACGGTCTGGCCGCCACCGGTGGCGCCGTCGCCTACGCGGGCGCCGGGAACGGAAGGGTCGGACGCTTGCTCACCCAGCCGCTGACCGATGCCGCCGTGGGCACCGTCTACCTCGGCGTCCTCATCAAACTCGAGGCCACGACCGCCGGCTACCGCGGGTTCGAACTCCACAACGGGGGGTTCGATGACGGCACCCAGCGGACGCTCCAGATCGTCACCGGCGAACCCGGGGTCGGCGCGTCCGACACGAACGTCGTCCTCCGCATCAACAACGATCCCAACTTTGTCGCCGATCTCGGTGCCCCGGAAACCGGCACCAACCTCTTCGTCATCCGCATCGATTTCGGCAGCGCGACCGGCGCGGACACCCTCACGCTCTGGCGGAACCCCGAGGATCTCATGAGCGAAGCCAATTCCACCCCCGATGCGGACCTCGACGGCTTCGACCTCCGGATCGACCGCGCCTCGCTGGCGCGCTTCGGCGACGGCGGCCTCACCTTCGACGAGGTCCGCATCGGCACCCAGTGGTCGGACGTCACCACCGTGGTCGATCCGGCCGACACCGACAACGACGGGATGCTCGACGCCTACGAGCGCGCCAATGGCCTGGACGTCGGCACCAACGACGCCGGAGGGGACCTCGACATGGACGGCTCGCCCAACCTAGAGGAACACGATCGCAACACGCGGGCCAACGTATTCGACACGGACACGGATGGCATCCGTGACGGATGGGAGCGCGGAAACGGGTTCGTCAGCGCGATGGAAACGGGCACGGATCCGCTGGTTTCCGACACCGACGGGGACGGGCTTCGCGACGGCGACGAGACCAATAGCCGCATGGCCGAGACGCCCCCGCTGGTCGGCACCAGCCCGCTTCTCGCCGATACGGATATGGACTCGGAAAGCGATGCGGTCGAGGTGCGCGAGGGAACCGATCCGCTGGACGGCGCCGATTCCTCGGCGGCGCGGAACCTCGCGATCGTCGATGGCATCCGCGACACGCTCTACGGCGAGGCCCTCGCGATCCAGACCGTGGAGACCGGATTCGGTGACAACCAGAGCGAGTGGAATGCCGCCTACGCCCACCTGAGCGTTGACCATCTCTTCCTCCTCTTCACCGGCAACCTGGAGGGGAACTTCAACAAGCTCGAGATTTTCATCGACTCGGCGGCCGGGGGGGCCACCACCTTCGCTTCCGCCGACAACGACGGATCGGGCGCCATGAATGGGATGACTTTCGATACCGGCTTCACCCCCGAGATCCACCTCATCGCCCGGCGCAGCGGCGGAACCTTCGACCTCGATTTTGCCGATTTGACCGAGTCCCTGTTCGATCAGTATCTCGCCGTCTTCCCCGGCTCCGGCATCGGCACCACCGGCACCGGCTTCGCCAACGGTGCCCCCATCCGCGCCGCCTACGACGGCAGCAATCTTGCCGGCATCGGCGGGACGGCGGGAGCCGCTGCCGACGCCGTCGCCGCCCTCGCTGTCACCACCGGGTTGGAATTGCGTATCGCGCTCACGGACCTCGGCAGCCCGGCGGGTCCGATCCGTGTCATGCTTCTCCAGAACAGCAACGATCACACGTTTCTCTCCAACCAGGCGCTCGGCGGCCTCCCGGTCGGCACCGGCAACCTCGCAAACCCCGCCACCATCGATTTTAGAACGTTCGAAGGCGACCAGTTCTTCACCGTCCCGCCGCCCCCGGTCGATGCCTTCCGCATCGTCGACGTCGTCCCCGACATCCTCCTCGAAGAGCTCGCCTTCGAGGTCAGGGGGCTCGTCGCCGGGCGGGGCTACCACGCGCAGCGCTCCACCGACCTCCGGGTCTGGACATTCATCCCCGGCACCGCGTTCACCGCCGACGCGCCCGCGCGACGCCTCCAGGTTCCCGCCGACGTAGAAGTTGATCGGAACTTCTATCTCCGTATCTCCGAGGGCGGAGGCCAGCCTTGACCGCCGCCCCCCTTGGCTCCGATCCTGCTACGGTGCTAGGGTTGGTCTCATGCCCGACCCCACCGCCCACCCGACCCGGAGAATCGGATTTGTTTCAACCCGCTTCCACGGAACCGATGGAGTCACCCTCGAGGCGGCCAAGTGGGCGGACGTCTTCGCCGGGCTCGGACACACGAGCTACTGGTTCGCCGGCAAGCTCGGCACGCCGGCAGCGACCTCGTTCCTCTGCGAAGAAGCGTTCTTCGAGCACCCCACCATCGCCGCAATCCAGTCGCAGCTTTTCTGCGGTCGCACCCGTAGCCGCGCCCTCACGGCCGAGATCCACGCCAGCAAGGTGGCCATCAAAGATGCGCTCTACGCGTTCGTGGAGGAGTTCGCCATCGACATTCTCGTCCCGCAGAACGTCCTCGCGATCCCCATGCACGTCCCGCTCGGACTGGCGGTCACGGAGTTCATCGCGGAGACGCGCATTCCCACCATCGTCCACCACCACGATTTCGCGTGGGAGCGCGAGCGCTTCGCCATCAACTGCATCCCCGAGATGCTCTCCGCTGCCTTCCCCCCACCGTTTGCCGGTGCGTGTGAGCACTGCGTCATCAACTCGCCCGCCGCCCACGAACTGGCGCGCCGCCGCGGGCTCGCCGCCACGGTGATCCCCAACGTCTACCGCTTCGATTCTCCCCCCGCGCCCCCCGATGCCTACGCCACCGGTTTCCGCGAGGACTTTTCCATCGCCCCCGACGAGACGCTGGTCCTCCAGCCAACCCGCGTCGTCAACCGGAAGGGCATCGAGCACGCGATCGACCTCGTCGGCCAGCTTCAGGCCGAGGGGCGACGGGTCTGCCTCGTCATCTCCCACCTTGCTGGCGACGAGGGCCTCGACTATCTCACCACGATCGTGCAACGCGCCGCCACCGCGGGTATCCGGATGCTGCTGATCGGCGAGCGGGTCACCGATTCCCGGGCAACGGACGCCACCGGCAACCGGACCTACACCCTGGGCGACGTCTACCAAGCGGCCGATTTCGTCACCTACCCGTCGCTCTACGAAGGGTTCGGCAACGCCTTCCTCGAAGCGGTCTACTACCGCCGCCCCCTCCTCGTGAACCGCTACGCCATCTATGTCCGCGACATCGCACCGCTCGGGTTCCAGGTCGTCGAGATGGACAATATCGTCACCCCCGCGGTCACCGCCCGCGTCTCCCGCGTCCTCGACGACCCGGAACTCGCCGCCCGACAGGCCGATCACAACTACTCCCTCGGCGCCCGCCATTTCTCGTTCACAGTCCTCAGGAACCTGCTCGCCAGCAGGCTACGGGCGCTCGACGGA
>CAZKYJ010000572.1:0-4062 GCA_964556355.1 uncultured Verrucomicrobiales bacterium
TGAAGGCGTCGGCGGCCGCCAGCGGGGCATCGTTGGCCGGGTCGATGGTCAGGGTGACGGTGGCCTGCGCGGTCCCGCCGTTGCCGTCGCTGATCTGGTAGACGAACGAATCGGCGATCGTTTCCGAACCGTCGTGGGAGTAGGAATACGAACCATCGGCGCCGAGAGTGAGCGCGCCGAACTGCGGTGCGGCCAAGGGGGTGGTCACCACGCTGAGCGGGTCGCCGTCCGGATCGCTGTCGTTGGCCAGAAGGCCCGGGGCGCCGACGGTGAGAACGGTGCCCTCGGTCGCCGTCGCCGAGTCGTCAGCGGCAACCGGTTCGTCATTGGCAGGGGTGATGGTCAGGCTGACCATGCCGGTAGCCATGCCGCCGTTGCCGTCGCTGATCGCGTAGCTGAAGGCATCCGACGTGGTCTCGGACCCGTCGTGCTGGTAGGCGTAGGAACCGTCAGGGTTGAGGACGACCTGCCCGTTAACCGGGGCGGAAACCGGGGTCGTATCGACGAGCAACGGGTCGTTTTCGGGATCGCTGTCGTTCGCCAGAAGCCCGGGCGGCCCGACCTGCAAGAGAGCCCCCTCGCCGACCGAACCGCTATCCGCGCCGGCCAGTGGGTCGTCGTTGACCGGGTTGATCGTCAGGGAGACGATCGCTTCCGCACTGCCCCCGTTGCCGTCGGTGACGGCGTAGGTGAAGCTGTCGGCCAAAGTTTCCGACCCGTCGTGCAGGTAGCTGAACGAGCCGTCCGCATTGAGCGCCACCATCCCCGCAACGGGGGCGACAACCGGCTGGGCGCTCACGGTGAGGGCATCGCCGTCGGGGTCGGTGTCGTTGGCCAGCAGGCCCGGGGCGGGAATCTCCAAGAGAGCCCCCTCGTCGGTCGCATAGCTTTCGGCGAGCGCTTCGGGGGCATCGTTGGCCGGGGTGATCGTCACGGTGACCACCGCTTCGCCGGTCCCGCCGTTGCCGTCGGTGACGGCGTAGGTGAACGCGTCCGCCGTGGTCTCCGAACCATCGTGGAAATACTCGTAAGAGCCGTCGGCATTGAGAACGAGCGATCCGTGGGAGGGGGCGGCCACCGGGGTCGTCACCAGTGAAAGGGTGTCGTTCTCCGGATCGCTATCGTTGGCGAGAAGCCCGGGCGCCGCGACGGCAGTGGACTCGCCCTCGACAACCATCGCGCTGTCGCCCGCGGCCAGCGGTGGGTCGTTGATCGGCGCGACGGAGAGTACCACCGTAGCCTGGGCGGTGCCGCCACTGGCGTCGACCACCTCGTAGACGAACGAGTCAACTGCCGTCTCCGAACCATCGTGGGTGTAGCTGTAGGATCCGTCCGCCCCGAGGGTGACGACGCCATTGGCGGGTGCGCTGATCGGCGCCGCGCTGACAGACAACACCTCCCCTTCGGCATCGGTGTCGTTGGCCAGAAGCCCCGGCGCGGCCACGTTCAGGGTTCCCCCTTCGTCGACCGCACCGCTGTCGCCCCCCGCAAGCGGGGCATCGTTGACCGGCGAGATGGCCAGTGCAACGCTCGCCTGGGCGACCCCGCCCTGACCATCGGAAACGGCGTAGATAAAGCTGTCGCTCGCCGTCTCGGAGCCATCGTGGGTGTAGACGAAAGCTCCGTCGGCGGCCAGCGTGAGGCTCCCGTGAGCGGGTGCCTGCACCGGAACGGGATCGACGGCCAGCGCGTCACCATCGACGTCGGTGTCGTTGGCCAGGAGCCCGGGCGCCGGGCCGGTGAGCGTGCCGCCCTCCGCGAGTGCCAAGGCGTCGGCCACGGGCGACGGCGCGTCGTTCACCGGATCGACGGTGACGGATACGACGGCGGGTGCGGAGATCAGTTCCCCGTCGTCCGCCGTGAAGGTGAAGCTATCCGCGCCGTAAAAATCGGCGTTCGGAGTGTAGGTGACATCGGGGAGGGTTCCCGTGAGAGAGCCGTTCGCAGGCGCGGAAGCGATGGCGAAGGTCAGCGCGTCGCCCTCCGCGTCGCCGCCCGTCAAAACGAAGGCGATCGCCGTATCCTCCGCCGTGCTCCCGGACTGCGCGATCGCGGAGGGGGCGTCGTTGACGGGCGTGAACGTCACCGCCGCGGGTTCGCTCGCGCCGCTGGTCAGCTCCCCGTCGGAGACGGTCACCGCGTAGCCTGCCGGGGACTCCGACCCGTCGTGAATGAAGGCCACCAGCCCGGCGGCCACGTCGCCTTGAGTGAAAGTCAGTGCGGGCGAGCCATCGACGGTGAAAATCCCGGCCACCACATCGCTCACCGTGAAAACCAAGGTTTCCGGCGCGCTCTCGGCATCCGTTGCCGCCAGGTCTGCCGCTCCGAGCACGACGGTGCCCCCCTCGGCGAGCACGAGACTGTTCTGCGTCAGGACGGGAGCCGTGTTCGGCTGGCTGGAAAAGTGCTCGATAGCGAACGCGTCGAGGACCGCACCGTTGTCGTCGATGAAGGTCACGTCCATCAGGGTGCCATCGACGTCGATGACCAGCGAGCCGAGAGCGAGATGGTTGCTGACCATCACGGGGTGATCGAGCGGGGCGGCGGAGATCTTGCCCGACGATCCGGCAACCGCGTAGACGGCCCCCTGGTTCGGCGCGGCCTCCTTGAGATAGCCCCCGTCTCCCGCGGGATCCCCATCACCGGTATCGAGCGCCATGGTATTCAGATTGAATGTGTTGCTCGAGCCGGTGTGGCCGTCGATGAGCATCGAGCGTTCGTAGCTGTGCGAGTGCCCCCCCAAGACGAGATCGACACCGTAGCTCTCGAGGATCGGGACGAAGACCTGGCGCATCTCGACGAGGCGCGCCTCGGAATCCGAATCGTGGGACCCCTTCGAGTAGGGAGGGTGGTGCCAAAATGCGATAATGAACTCCTGGTCGGTCGCGGCGAGATCATTTTCCAGCCATACCGCCATGGCACCCGATGCCGAGCGGCTGACGTCGTGCGAGTTCAAACAGACAAAGTGAACGTTGGCGTAGTCGAACGAATAGTAGGCTTCCGTGCCGGAGGGGACGCCCCCCGCCTCCCCGTTGGTTGGCAGGTTGAAGATATCGTAGTAGACACCCGACTGCGTGGCCGAGCTCGCGCTCGCGGCGTCATGGTTACCCAGCGTGGACCACAGCGGCGTCGTCCGGAGCGTCTCCGGATACATATCGAAGACGGCGGCCTGGTACTCGCTCACGGTACCGTTGTCGTAGGCGTTGTCACCGAGCATGATGAGGACATCGGTATGCGCCGATCCGTTGTAGGCGACGAAAGCGTCTCTGACGGCCGCGGCGTTCGCGTCCGCCGTACCCGAATCACCGAGCACCCAGATGCGCGTGGGAGCTTCCGTGCCCACCGGAGGTGGGGTTTTGAAAAAGTGCTCCGGGCCTCCCGCGAACGTCATGGCGCTCGATCCTACGGAGTAAAAGTAGGTGGTATCCGCCGCCAGCCCGGTGAGGGTGACCGCGTGGTCTGCGGTCGTCCCCGCCGGCGAGACGGAGCTATCCAAGGCGGCGGGATCGGTTCCGTAGCGAACGACGGAATCGGTAAAGCTGTCCGTCTGCCAGCGGAGGGTAACCTGATCGGTCGTCGCCATTTGCAGGTACGGCTCCCGCACGAGCGAGGGGACGGTCTCGCGCAGGCGGAGGTCGAACGAGATGTCCGAACTCGTCGGCGCCGCTTGGTGGATCTCCACGGCCACCACGTTTTGCCCGGCGACGAGCAGTCCGGCATCCACGCCCGCCGAGAAGACCTCCGACTCGGTCGCCCCACCGGCCGCCGAGAGTGCCAGGGTGGTGCTCGTGACCGTTCCCCCGGGAAGGTTGGTGCGGAAAACCTCGCTGCCGTTGAGATAGACGACCGCGCCGTCGTCGCGGACGAGATCGACCGTGAGCCCGCTGATGGTGGCCGGATCGGCTACGTTGAAGGTCGCGCGGAAATAGGTCGTGATGTACTTGTTCGACGAATCGCCGCCGAAACCGACCACCGTCGCCTCATCGCCGTCGCCGTAGCCGAGCTGGGCCGGCCCGGTGCCCCATGAGGAATCATCAAACCCGATCCCCTGCCAGGCGTTCC
>CAZKYJ010000573.1:0-4053 GCA_964556355.1 uncultured Verrucomicrobiales bacterium
CGACGAGCGTGCTCCAGACATCGACCCCGTCGGTGGGCTTGGCCGCGGCGCCGATGCCGCTGGCTCTAGCGAGTGTCGGGAGCAGGTCGATGGCCGCGACGAGCTCGTCGCAGACGGTGCCGGGGGGGATGACGCTGGGCCAGGAGACGATGCACGGGACACGGGTGCCGCCTTCAAGGGAAGACCATTTGAGGCCACGGTGGGGAGCGGCGGTGGCCCATTTACGTTGCGAGGGATCGGGGCCGTTGTCGGAGAGGAAGACGACGAGGGTGTCCTTTTCGTGCTGGGTTGCTTGCAGCGTGGCGGTGATCTCGCCGATGCGGGAGTCGAGTTCTTCGACCACGTCGCCGTAGGCACCGACGGCCGATCTGCCGTCCCATTCGGGGTGGGCCTGGGCGGGGAAGTGGGGGGCAGTGTAGGGGAGATAGAGGAAGAACGGGGCTTCGTTGTTGCTGCGGATGAATCTGATGGCCTCCTGGGTGAACTGCTCGCTGAGGTGGCGGTTGTCGAACGGGTCCTCGATGATCTCCCCGTCGCGGTAGAGTTTCTTGGTCTGGTTGTTGCTGAGTTTGATGTGGAACGCGTGGTCGAATCCCTGGCTCATGGGGGAGAGCTCTGGGGTGCTGCCGAGGTGCCACTTGCCAGACATGAAGGTGCGGTAGCCGGCGGCTTTGAAGTGTTCGGCAATGGTGGTGGTTTCCGGGGCGAGCCCGTTTTCGGTTTTGATTCTGTGGCCGAGCACGCCGCCTTCCCAGCCGAGTCGGGCGGGGTAGTTACCGGTCATAAGCGCCATGCGAGACGGGGTGCAGACGGTGGCTCCGGTGTAGAAGTTCGTGAGGCGGACGCCGGAGGCGGCGAGCTTGTCGAGGTGGGGGGTCTCAAGCCTCTTGCTGCCGTAGCAGGAAAGGTCGCCGTAGCCGAGGTCGTCTGCCATGATGAGGATGACGTTGGGATTCGCTAGGGCGGTAGCAGACGGCGCGAACCCGAAGACGGCGGCCAGGATGAGGAAGGGGGTCAGGGACTTCATTGGAGTGGTCGTTGCAACGGGGGCAGCCGTGGATCGGCGATCCTGCAACCTTCGGACGACAAGTCGTCGGAGTCGAGCCGGAGTTTATGATCCCGCGATCCAGGGCGGCACGAAACGTTGGCTCCACCGGCCAGATCGGTGAATTCGGGGATCGGGTGAATCGCGGGCCAACATCCGTCGCCGGGACGGAAGTGGAAGGTCAATGGTGTTCTGCCGGACCGTAAACTACCTCACAGCCACCGCTCGGAAAAAAGGGGGGCAGACGTCCGGATCGCCATCAAGCCCGAGTGGCTCCAAGCCAGGGAGCGCTGGCGCCGCCGCCGGCGGAGTCATCACGCCACCAGCCGGCGATTGATCCGAGCCAGCATCTTCTCGGCCTTGACCCGCTCCGCCATCCCCGCGCGCTCCGCCTCCTCCTGTTTCGTCCGCAGCGCGAGCCCCTCCAAGAACTTCCGGCGCCCCGCTGCCGTGTCCTGCAGGCCGACGCATCCCAGCCCGCGATCGACAACACACTGCCAACCCTCCCGCTTCGAGGGAGGCGACCGCTAGTAGCTGAGGCTCGCCCACGGGTAGCGGTCGATCCCGTCGGCGGGATCCACCAGCCCCGCACGAACGGACTGCTTTGCCGCGAAGCAGCTTCAGGCAGCGACAGCCATGCTGCAGGTCTCGGTGCCGAGACAATTGAGGTGCACGTAGGCGAGCCGCATCCACAATTCGTCACGCTCCTTCTGCTGGACGGCGATCGTCTTGTAGCGCACGCCGAATACGGCCCCCCGCAGCCGGTGCCTCGCGTTGAAGCGGGAGGTGTTGGTGCCTTGCAGCCACCTCATCCCCGCCACCAGGTTCGGCTCGAGAGCTTATCCGCTTCGCGTCTCTGCTAGGTGCCTTCGGTCTGAGCCGCCGCTGGCGCGGCGAGGCAGTCAATCACGATAGGGTAGTAGTTCGACATGAGCGCGTACGCATGCACCCGCCAGCCCATTCTCCCGGCGGCCTACGGCAGCGCTTCCAAGACATCGTCCAGTCTCCCTAGCGAAGCCTAACCGCAAAGCCCTTCGAACAGGAGAAAATCGCCCCGTGCCATCACGTGGTAAAAGGCTCCGGAGAATTTGATGCTTACTTGGCGTGGCATCCCGAATCTAGGGGCAAGGAAGGACGGGTTACCACAATCGTCTCCTGACCCGAGAGTGGCACTTGGTTAAGCGGCTTTGGGACGTCTCCCGCGATGGCTTAGCTCCGTCATTTCATGTCTCGGTCGGGTCATGAGTTGGTAGGTCTTCGGCCTCCGTTTCACCACCCTTGGCTCCCTTCTCCCCGGGCGATCGGGCACCTTTCCGTAACGGATGGCCACGAGCATGTCGCGTACGGACGCCCGGCTTTTGGCAGCGCCCTTGGTGGCCGTGATATGCGGTGCCCAGACGTGCACCCGGGCGGCGGCACCCTTGAAGCTTGTCCGCCTCGCATCCCCTTCGCTCCGGGCGACCGCGAGCCTCAGAAGGTTGTAGGCGATCACGTGCATCAGAAGCTCTCGGCAGGCCATCGCGGGGCTTTCCGTGCGGAGCACGTCCATGCCCATGGTGGTCTTGATGTCGTCGAAGAACAGCTCGAGGCGCCTGCGGTCAAGATAGATCTCGCCGAGGTCCCCGGCACTCTTTTCCTCGACCAGCAAGAAGGTGCTCACGAGGATGACCGCCTCCGTGCGGAACCCGGGACGGGCGGCGCGCCCGGCGGTCTCCCGCAGCACGATCTGGCCCGGCATCGAGGCGTAGGTGGCTGCGTCCATCCACCTTGGCCGCTGCGGCTTCTCCCAGATGTTGAGGTGGTCGCGCCTCCCGAGCCGCACGCCGGTGCGGAAGTCGCTCTCCCTCATCTGGTGGTTGCGCATGACCACGTTGATGTCCATGGCCATGAGTTCGGCAATCGTCCAGTAGGAGCAGAAGCCCCGGTCGGTCACCACCGTGTCGCCACGGCGCAGGTGCCGGTAGAGGAGCCGGTAGAGCCTGCTCTCGTGCACCTTCGAGTGGCACTTGGAGAAGGCGATCCAGGCGCCGCTGGCCAGGTCGAAGAGCCCGACGAGCTGGAGGGCGGGGAAGCCGCAGCCGGGCTTCTGGCTGCGGGGCTGGGGATACTTGGCCTGCAGGGTCGGGGTGTCGGGGAGGCCGATGCCGGGGCCGTCGAAAACGGGCGTCTGCCCGCCCCATCGGCGGGCCCGCAGAGCTTCCCCGCGAGGTGTTCGGCCAGCCCGAGGAGGGATCTCACGGACAGCTTGGCCCTCGCCTCGCAGTAGGGCCCGGTGCCGCCGGAGGGGACGGGCAGCCCGGCGGCGGAGAGCAGCGATCCGAGGCGGGCGACGGCCCGCACGCAGCAGGCGTCGGGGTCGATGACCTGGGCGAGGAAGGTCCAGAAAGCGACCGCCGGGGTGTAGACCCGGTCGCGCGATCCCGGCCCCTTGGCGAAGGCCGCGGAGGGGAGCGCCGAGCCGAAAAGCGCCTGGAGCCCGGAGAGGCAGAGGGCGTCGGCCTCCGTCCGCATCCTGCGGATCTGCTCGAGGGCGGAGACGAGCTGGCGCCCGAAAAGACGGCTGCTAAACCCATTGGAAACGGGGTGTCTGAGCGCATGCCTACACTAACACCACCACAGATAAATGCGGGCGCCAAATCGTCCCAAATCGGCTCAACCAAGCGCAATTCTCGCCTGGCCTGTTCTTGCGTGACCCGTTCTTTCGTTTATTTGATTGTGGCCGAGGCAGGGTATTCTAACAGAACATCGAAGAAGAGAACCCTTGGGGACGGATCATTCGATCCTGAGACCTTAATTGCCTCTTCCAGTTTTTCGTTCCCGCCGGCACCTCAGGGTCCCGGCAGTTCCAGGTCATAACTTGTTGGCATCCAGAACAAGTGGAACTTGATGAGGTCGAGCGAGAAGTCGGCGGTGTCGTTGCTGTAGCCGACCGCCTCATACGTGATCGCGCCGCCGTTGACGTCGTCGAACCCTTGTGTCGCTAGTGGAATCTCCCATTTTCCTGTTGT
>CAZKYJ010000574.1:0-4048 GCA_964556355.1 uncultured Verrucomicrobiales bacterium
CGAAAAAGATACTACCAACCGAACCAGAAGATGTCCGACCTGATCGATCCCGATGAAATCCCGAAGTGGCTAAAGAAAGCTCCCGAGTGGGATGTGGAGGGCGATGCCATCAACCGAGTTTTCGAGTTTGATGAGTTCATGGAGGCCATCGAGTTCGTCAACGATGTGGCCGAGATCTCCGAAGAGGCGGAACACCACCCGGACATCGATATCCGCTGGAATAAGGTGACCCTCATGTTGACCACCCACTCCGAGGGTGGGCTCACCGACGCAGACTTCGATCTGGCGCGAAAGATCGACAACTTGGTAGACTAGGCGGTGGGGCGCGAGGCTAGGGTTGGGCATCGACCCGCAGCCTCAGAAAATTCGGCGCGGTCGACGGCACGATCGCGACCTCGAGGGTGGACGCATCGTCCCGGAGCAGGACGATTCCCGCGGTGCTCCACGAGCCCGATACGAGGTTCGTACTCCCCTCGAACCGGTAGCGGACCCCCGTCACCCCAGGAGGCTTGGCGAAGGTCACGGTGAGCGAGCCATCGGGTTCGGTTCTGGGTGTGGGCAAGCCGTAGGCCGAAGGTTGGACGGGCGAGAGACCAAGGGCGTACTCGAGGAAGTTGCTCAACCCGTCGGCGTCCGGGTCGGCGTCGGGAAGCCTGAGCGCGGACCCGCCCGCCTGCGGTACGGTGAGGATCCAGCCGGCGTAGCCACCGAGTGCCAACTCATCGACCCAGCCGGTATCGGGCGCCACGCTGGCGACGTCGTCTTTGGTGTAGACCCAGCTCAAGCTGTGTTCTCCTGCAGGGATCGGCTCGCTCACTGGCGCAAAGGGCTGGCTTCCCGTGATGATCTGGCGATCGCTGCCGTCGATCTGAAACCGGAGAAAGTCACCAAGCGCATCGGATCCGACCGCCCACCAGAAAGAGACGGTGCCGGGTCCGACGACGGAGGTCGAGAATCGGGCGCTCTGGTTGTCCGCAATCGGTGAGGCCTGGGCGGCGTCGACCCCGTCATGGGTGGTCACCGATTGCAGAAACCATCCGGCGTCGCCCCCCGGAGCGAAGCCGAGAAGGGCGGTATCGAGCGCCTCGGAGATCCGGTGTTCGACCACGGTGAGAGCTAGAAAACCGACGGTCGTCCCCTTAAAGTTGGTCGCCGAGACCGCCACCCGGTAATCGCCCGGAGCCGTCCCGATCCCGGATATAGTGCCGCTATCCACGTCGACCGAAAGACCGGCCGGGAGACCGCTCGCCCCAAACGAGATCGGGCTGTTGGTCGCGGCGATCTGGAAATGGACGGGAACCCCGACGATCGCCGTCAGGTCGCCCAAGTCCGAGATTTCGGGTGGCGGGAGAACGGCGATGGAGATCGGGAAGGTCACCGAGATCGTTCCCCCGGCGTTCGTGGCGAAGACGGTGGCATCGTACTCCCCCGCCACGGTGGGACGGCCGCTGATGAGCCCCGTGCCGGGGTCGATGGCAAGGCCTGGCGGAAGGTTTTCGGCGGCGTAGGACTCCGCGCCGTTCTCAGCGTTGACCTGCAGGGCGAAGGGCGTGCCTTCGACTCCGTTGCCGCTCGTCGGGGAAACGATCTGCGGTGGTCCGTTGGTTCCCGGCGAGCCGGAGACAAGCGTGCTCGGGCGCCACCGGACGGCATCGCCGTAACGTGCCGGCGGGCCGTCGACATCGACGGCCACGAGGGAAAACCCATCGCCATCGGTGGAGGGTTCCCAGCGATCGGAATAGGTGAACGAGAGGATGCGCGTGTCGAATGGGACGGGGAGTTCCACCCGCAGCCGCTCGCCCCCGTTCGAGAGGGCCCCGGAAAACTCGCCGACCACCGGAAGCCCGGTGCCGTAGGCGGCTTCGAAGGCCAGGCGGTCGGCGACGACGAGCCCGAAGCCCATCGGCGCGAGAACAAAATCGGGGAAGGTGAAGTCGACGCCGTCGGTGATGCGGATGCCACCAAGCTGTAGCGGCGACAGGGATGCGTTGTAAAACTCGAGATACTCCAAGGCTTCGCTGCCGGCCGGGTGATACATGATCTCGGTCAGCCGTAGGTGGTCGAGCAGGTTCACATAGCGGGGGAGCTGCGGGTCACTGGGCTCGGTCGATGTCGCGTCCAAGCGCAGGCCGAATACGGCATCCGCGGAACTCGGATTGATCTCCTGGTGGACCGAGACCGCGAGGAGGTTGTCGCCCTGGCGAAGCGCGCCTGGGGGCACGGGGAATGGCCCCTCGAAATTGGCGTTGCCGACCCTTTCGGCCGCCGGGGTGTCATGGCTGATCACCCCCTGCGGGAGGCGGAGGCGGAAAATTTCCTGGTCGTTTAGGAAGACGATGAACGCGTCGTCGACGACCGATTCGAACGTAAGTTCGGTCGTGGTGGGGTCGCCGGTGAAGTCGAAGTGACGGCGGAAGTAGTGCGTGTCTGGCGGGCGGGTTTCGATGGGCGTGCTTTTCGGGGCGGGAAGCGCGGAACTTTCGCGGAAGAGGAGGCCGTTGCCGACCTGCCAGCTGGAATCATCGAAACCGCTCGTGTAGACGGTCTGCCCGAAATCGGTGTCACTCTGATCGAAGCTCCACGCAGCGGTGATCGGAAAAACCTCGCGCGTGGTGGCGGTGACGAAAGCATTCGGGGCGCCCGGGGTGGGGACGTCGAAGTCGAGGAACGTTCGCGAGCCATCGGGCGCGCGTCCCGCGGAGATATCATCACGCTCGCAGGTGTAGTTTACGGAATCGATGATCGTCCCGTCGGGGCGGCTGAGCCCGAGGGAGTCGTGGTAGGCGGACAGATTGAAGCCGAGCGAGCGGGCAGGAGCGCTGGTGGCCGGCTCGAAAGTCAGGAACCCGGAGGCGGCGATAAAGCTCAGTGCTGGAATCACTTTGCGCCGGGGCGCGTTGGTGGGATCATCGGTGATCCCGAGCCCGGAGAGATCGACGGGGAGAGCTTGGGGGTTGAAGAGCTCGACGAAGTCATCGCCGGTACGGTAGTCGGCGGCCGCGAGCCATTCATTGATGACGAGTGACTCGGGCGAGGCGGTGCTTGCCCGCGCGTTAGGGATCCCCGGTGTCGGGATGGCGAGGCCCCACGCCGCGGAGGAGCCGGAGCGGGCGATGGTGTGGCCGTCGATCTGAGGGCCGAAGGCGATGGTGTCGAGCGGGGTGCCGCCGGGCGACCTGAGCTGGACGGATTCGCCGTCGCTGTCGAGGGAGAAGCCGAGGGCGGTAGCATCGACGACGAGATAGCTGCCGGGTGCGATCTCGCTGCCGGCCGGGAACGTGAATCGCGGGACGATCTCCGCCGGATCGTCGGTGAGGCCGACTCCGGCGAGCGGGACCATCGCGGTCGAGGTGTTTTGTATCTCGATAAAATCGGGGGCACCGCTGGCGTATATCTCGCTGAGGCGGATCCCACCGCTGCCAGTATCGACCACCCACTCTCTCGAAGTCGTGATCCCGGGCATGAGTTGCCCCCCGAACTCGTAGCCGCGCGCATCGACCACATAGGCGCCATCAGGAAGCCCGTTGAGGGAAATCAGGCCGAGGCGGAGCGTGTCGACGGGAGTGATCGCGCTCCAGGGGCCGCCGTTCACTCGGTACTGGTAGGCGACGACCGCGGGGCCACCCACGGCAAGCTCGGCGTCCCGGGAGGAGGTTGTGCTTTCGGGCTCGCCCGCTATCTGGATCAGGGGCGGGACATAGGCGCCGAAGTCGCCACCCAGCGGCGCGCTGGCCACGGCGGGCGAGCCAGCGCCGAGCCGGTAGTCGCCCGACGGCGGATCGATAAACCTGGCGTCGCCGACAAAGTTGGAACCGAGATCCAGTGGCGCGCCGGCGGTGGCCAGGAGGGTGCCCGCTCCGATGATCGTGTTGCCGATGTAGGCCGGGCTGGTCGGTGTCAGTGAAACGGCGGGCGAGCTGCCGATGTCGGCGAGCGTCGAGTGCTCGAGGATCAGGCTCGCGCCGGAGTGGACATTGATGGCCTGACCGACCCCCGCGAACACGGTGCGCGCCACGAGGAGGGTGCCCGCGGTGGCGGTGATCGCCGG
>CAZKYJ010000575.1:0-4046 GCA_964556355.1 uncultured Verrucomicrobiales bacterium
GACCCGATGCTCCAAGAGTCGATGCTCGCCGAAACGCGCGGGTTTTTCCGGGAGGTGCTGGACGGCGACCTGGGTGTCATGACATTCATCGATTCCGACTTTGCCATCCTCAACGAGCGGCTCGCCGAGCACTACGGGATCGGCGGTGTCAAGGGGCATGAGCAGTTCCGCCGGGTGGCCCTCCCCGAAGATAGCGTGCGGGGTGGTGTGCTGGCGCAGGGGAGCATTTTGAAGATCACGGCCAATGGCACGACGACCTCGCCCGTGCTGCGCGGTGTCTGGGTGCTCGATCACATCCTCGGGCAGCCCGCGGCGCCTCCGCCTCCGGGAGTTCCCGCCGTGGAGCCGGATATCCGGGGTGCCACCACCATCCGCGAACAGCTGGCGAGGCACAGCGCCGACTCCAGCTGCGCCCGCTGCCACGACCGCATCGACCCTCCAGGATTTGCGCTGGAGCAGTTCGATCCGATCGGGGGCGAGCGCACCTACTACCGCTCGTTGGGCGAGGGCGAGCGGCCGACCAGTAAGGCGACCTACACCATTGGTCCCGATGTCGAGACGGCCGGCGCGCTTCCCGACGGGGCGGGTTTCGCGGACTTCGCCGAGTTTCGTGCGCTCCTGCTCGAAGAGCCGGAGCGCATCGCACGGGCCGTCGCCTCCAAGCTGCTCATCTACGGCACCGGCCGACCGCTGACCGTGGCCGACCGGGCATCGATCGAAGCGGTCGTGGCGGGGGCGGGCGAGGGATTCGGGTTCCGGTCGATGGTTCACGCCGTCGTCGATAGCGAGCATTTTCTCAAGTGACCGGCTTCCAACGACCAATACCCCACCGACCGGCTCCCGCATCGGTCCCCATGGTTGACGCCGACCTCGATAGGCATTCGATACTCACATTCTGAAGATCCGATGACCATTCCACGACGAACCTTCCTCCGCGGTGCGGGTGCCGCCCTCGGGCTGCCCTTGCTCGATTCGATGCTGCCTCGCTCGGCCCGTGCCGCCGCCACTCCCGATGTCCGCCGCATGGTCGCGATCTGCGCGCCGCTCGGGATCCACACGCCCAACCTCGTTCCGGAGCACGCCGGCGCGAACTACGAACTCACGCCCTATCTCGAGCCGCTCGCCGCCCACCGCGCGAAGTTCTCGGTTATTTCCGGAACCATGCACCCCGACGTGGACGGAGGGCACGCCGCCGAGCAGAGCTTCCTTACCGGGGCGGCGCACCCGGGACAGCCGAGCTTTCGCAACACGATCTCGGTCGACCAGTTCGCCGCAGAGCGCATGGGGCACCACACCCGGGTACCGTCGATCGCGCTTTCGGCGAACGGCGCGGGCATCTCTTACACCCGATCCGGCGTGCGCATCCCGCCCGAGACGAGACCGTCACGCCTCTTCGCCCGGGTTTTCTTGGAAGGCAGCGAGGCCGAGCAGGCCGCCAACCTCCGGCGAATCAAAGACGGGCAGAGCATCATGGACCTCGTCGCGGGCCAGGGCAAGGCGGTTGCCCGTCGTCTCGGCCGGGACGACAACGAAACGCTCGACCAGTATTTCACCAGCGTCCGCGAACTCGAGCAACGCCTCGTGCTAGCGGAAGACTGGGCGCACAAACCGAAGCCGGAGGTCGGCGTCGAGCCGCCGACCGACATCGATGACCGGTCGGACTTTACCGGGCGAATGCGGCTGATGTACGATCTGATCTTTCTCGCATTGCGCACCGATTCCACCCGGCTCATCACCTTCTGCGGCGCCGGAGGCAACGAGGTCGTGGCGCTCGAGGGTATCGATGACGGATGGCACAACCTCAGCCACCACGGCAAGGATCCCGGCAAGCTCGAAAAACTTGCCATCATCGAAAAGGAGGAGATGCGCCTTTTCGCGGAACTCCTCTCGCAGCTCGACGAGGTGCGGGAAGGCGGGAGCTCGCTGCTCGACCAGACCGCCATCGTCATGGGCTCGAACCTCGGAAACGCCTCCAGCCACAATAACTCGAACCTCCCGATCATCGCCGCGGGCGGTCGGTTCCAGCACGTCGGTCACCTCCAGTTCGACCCGGCCAAAGCGCCTCCGCTTTGCGATCTCTACGTCTCGTGCCTCCAACACCTGGGGATCGGCGCCGACGCCTTCAGTTCAGGCAGCGCAACAATGCTCGCCGCAACCTAGCCCCCCGGGGGGCGGGAGAGCTTCCCGGGCCGATGAAATGGAACCCGCCGGGCGGCCGGATGCGGGCGCCCGGCGGCGACATGCCGCTACCGCCTGATACTCAGGGGGGCGGGGATCGCCTCCCAGCCCCGAAACCGCCGCGATAGAGCCAAAGGTTTCCCCTGCTCCCGGCGGAGCCGGGTGACCGTAAACTGCTGGAATTCCCTGATTAGTATTACTGCAGGAGGTTTCTGGTAACATAATACTTCTTCCGGCGATTCTGGCACGGTGGTTGCTTGGAATGGCAGCGCCGTCGCACCGTTTGTGCTTCGGCGCTAACCAACACGCAACAGCACTAACACAACCAGCATATACCAAGCTCTGGGCTCCCTGGGTCCACACACTACAATGAATACCAAACTCACCTTACTCATCGGTGCGACCGCTGCCTCGATGACCACGCTCGCCTCAGCCGGCGACGGCAAGATGATGATGATGGAAACGCCCTTGCCCGAGCCGCTTCCGGAGCCGGGGGTTTCGGGAACGCTCGACCTCAGCTATAACTCGCACTTCATCTCCTACGGGGCCGATGTGTGGGGTCTCGGCAGCAACACTTTCGATGACGCCCTCTTCAACCCGAGCCTCGAGCTCGCCTTCGATATCGGCGACACCGGTGCCTCGTTCCTTCTCGGAACCTGGTGGGACGTCAACGACAATGCCGTGTCCGACATCGGTCGGAACATCCAAGAGATCGATGTCTGGGCGGGGATCGCTTTTGATGCTGGTCCCGTCAGCGTCACCCTGCTCTACCAGCAGTGGTACTACGCCGAGGACACCGAGCACATCATCGACCTCATCCTCGGCTTCGACGCCCCGCTCAATCCGAGCCTCGTCATCCACGGTCGCCCGGAAGAAGGCGCCTCTGGCGGTGACACGGGCATCGTCTTCGTTCCCGGCATCGAGCCTGGATTCGAAGCCGGTAGCGTCTCGATCTCCTTCCCGGTGAACGTCGGTTTCGCCACCGACGGCTACCACGGCGGCGACGGTGGCTTCGCATACGTCTCGGCGGGCATCGGCGCCAGCGTGCCGCTCGGGTTCATGCCTCTCGGAGGTGATTGGGCGCTCAACGCGGGCGCCACCTACTACCACACCGATAGCGGCGTCATTCCGAACAATCCTGACGAGGACTTCGTCACCGTGAGCGCCGGGATTTCCGTTAGCTTCTAAGCCCGGCAAACGAACCTCATTACCAAGTTACCAACTGCCCCCCGGCCCCTCACTCGTGTGACGGGTCGGGGGGCGAGTTTGGTAGCGATCCATCTACCGATCGTATGAAACTAGACAAACTACTCTTAGCGCTTCCCGCGGGCATCATGGCGCTCGCCCTGGCGAGCTGCTCGCCCCCGGCGGAAGAAGCGGCCCCCGAGCCCGAACCCGCCCCCATGGAGGAAGCCGCCCCCATGGAGGAAGCCGCCGCCGAGGAGGCACCGGCCGAGGAGATGCCCGCCGAAGAGGCTGCCCCGGCAGTCGCGGAGGAGGAAGCTCCCATGGAAGAAGCGCCGCCAGCGCCTGCGGAGAGCGCGGGCGAAACCGTGAAAGTCGGTGTGCTGCACTCCCTGAGCGGGACGATGGCCATCAGCGAGACCTCGCTGCGCGACATCCTTCTCTTCACCTTTGACGAGATCAACAAAGCGGGTGGTGTCATGGGCAAGATGATCGAGCCCGTGGTCGTCGATGGCGCCTCGGATTGGCCGCTCTTCGCCGAGAAGGCCAAACAGCTCCTCCTCCAGGACAAGGTTGCGGCGACGTTCGGGTGCTGGACTTCGGTCAGCCGCAAGTCGGTGCTTCCGGTCTACGAACAGAACGACGGCCTTCTTTTCTACCCCGTCCAGTACGAGGGCGAGGAG
>CAZKYJ010000576.1:0-737 GCA_964556355.1 uncultured Verrucomicrobiales bacterium
TATGCAACCCCAGGCCCTCATCGTTATCGGCGACGCGTCCGAGACGGTCGACACCCTCTACCCGTTCTATCGGCTGCAGGAAGCGGGCATCCGGCCGGTGGTCGTCGCACCGGAGAAACGGCTCTACCAGATGGTCATGCACGAGGTGCGGCCCGGCTGGACGATCACGCGTGAGTGGGAGGGCTACCAGCTCCAGGCGGATCTCGCCTTCGCCGAAGTCGACCCGACGGCGTATCTCGGCATTTTTTTCTCGGGCGGCCGCGCGCCGGAGTACATCCGTGAGGATCCGGATTTGATCCGGCTGGCCCAGTGGTTTTTCGACAACGACAAGCCGATCGCGAGCGTCTGCCACGGCGTCGAGATCCCGGCGCGCGCCGATCGCGTGCGGGGCCGTCGGATGGCCACCGTGCCGAAATGCCAGTTCGACCTCGAGGTTTGTGGAGGGATTTTTGTCAATGAGGCCTGCGTGGTCGATGGCAACCTCGTCTCCGGCCGGACCTACCACGACAATGGCCACTACCTCGGCCCGTGGATCAAGATGCTCGAAGAGGAGGCGGCAAAACGATGAACCGGCGCCGCGCACTCAAGACGCTCGTCGGTTCCGGTGCCGCCGGATGCGTTGGCGCGCGCGCCGAGACCGCGCCGTTCGAGATTTCCTACGTCCTCGCCTCCGCGCTCTACGGCGACATGCAGCTGGCGACCGTACAACTGGACCTGCGGCGAGCGCGACAGGAATG
>CAZKYJ010000576.1:747-4043 GCA_964556355.1 uncultured Verrucomicrobiales bacterium
GTCCTTCCCGAAATCGCCCGCGCCGGTGCGGTCGGGCTCGACCTTTGGGGCAAGCCCCACGGGACCCAGCGCGAGGAAGTCGCGGCCATGGGGGTCGAGGCCTTCGCGGAGATGCTCGCCGCCCAGGGCACGTCGGTCACGGTCTCGACACGATACCCGCTCGGACCGTTCGGGCTTCAGCCCGAGATGCCGGTGCTGCAGGAGCTTGGCGGCAAGCTCCTCGTCTGCGGTGCAACAGGGCCGAAAGACCCTACCGGTGAGGAGGCCAGGGCGGCGGTGGTCGGGTTCTTGGAGAAGATGAAACCTCACGCCGACGCCGCGGCCGAGCACGGGCTGGTCATCGCTGTCGAGAACCACAAAAACCAGCTCCTCTCCCACCCGGACTCGATCCGCTACTTCGCGGAGCTCAACCGGCACGAGGCGCTCGGCGTCGCGTTTGCCCCGCACCACCTCCACGACTTCCTCGGCGAGATCCCCGACCTCATCCGCTCGCTCGGTGCCGCGAACCTGCCGTTCGTCTATTTTCAAGAGCACGGCATCGGCAGCCAGAAGCCGGTGGCGAAAGAGATCGAGCTCGAACAGTTGCCGGGGCGGGGAACGCTCGACTACCGGCCGCTCTTACAGGCGCTCCGCGACGTGCGCTTTGCCGGTGTGGCGGAGATCTTCATGCACCCGACCCCCCGCGGGGTGCCCATGTTGGAGGACGCGTCCGCCATCACGGACGCTATCAACGAGTCGCGACGATACATCGACCGATGCCTCGCCCAATCGCGCTAGTGCTCGCCGTGGGGGCACTCGCGACGGCCGCGCCGCCGGCGGTCGGGGGCGATGGTGCCTTGCTTTTTCACGAGCTCGGCTGCGCGAACTGCCACGGTGGCCGCAGCGTCGCCGTCCCCCGGAGCGGACCGAATCTGGCCGGCCTGGCACGTCGGGTCGACCACCGGTGGGTGCTGGCCTTTCTCGCCGATCCCCAGCACGGCCGCATGCCCCGGCTGTTCGAGGCATTGCCCGAAGCCGGGCGCGCCGGGGCGATTCAGGATGTTGCCGCATGGCTGGGCACGCTGGGTGACGGGCCGACATTTCGCCAAGATCGACACGCCAATGCCGAGCGCGGCGCCGCCCTTTTCCGCGAGGTCGGCTGCCTGGCCTGCCATGCGCCGGGAGGCGAGCCGCTTCCCGACTCCCGGAGCAAGACGAGCCTCCAGGCACTGACGCACTTCTTGGAGCACGCCAACGACTACCGGCCCGACGGCCGCATGCCGCAGGTGGTGCTCGAACGCCAGGAGGCGATCGACATCGCCGCCCACCTGCTCGATTTCCAAGACAGCGATCCCCGCAACGCGCCTGCGGTCGCGCCGTGGCCGACAGCGGACCTCGCCTCGATCGAGCGCGGTCGGGCGCACGTCGAATCGCTTGATTGTGCCGCCTGCCACGCGCTGCCCGGCCTCGGCGCGCCGCCCGTCCGCCCGATCATGGAGGCGGCGGGGGGCTGTTGGCAGGGCGAGGGACCGGCGCGCTACACCTTGTCCGACGAGCAGCGGTCCGCCCTCGCCGCCTATTTGGCGGCGCCCGCTCCCGACGAGCCCGGTGCCACCCAGACGCTCGCCGCGCTCAATTGCCTCGCCTGCCACGAGCGCGATGGCGCTGGCGGCCCCAGCGCCGAAACGGCGCCTTCGTTCACAGGTGACGAGGCCCTCGGTGACGCCGGTCGGCTGCCGCCGCCGCTGACCGGCGTCGGCCGCAAGCTGCAGGCCGCGTGGATGGAGGGGGTGCTCTTGGGCGATGTCTCCAAACGCGTTCGCCCTTACCTAAATGCGCGGATGCCCCGCTACCCGCCTCCCGTGGTGGCCGCACTGTCACGGCTCCTCCGTTCGGCCGATGCGGCGCTCCCCCCGTTACCGCCGATGGCCAAAGTCGACGATCTCGCCGCCGGAAGGAAGCTCCTCGGCATCGATGGCGGAGTGCAATGCATCACCTGCCACGGCTGGGGTGACAAGGCGTCGCTCGGGATCCGTGGCATGGATATCAGCGCGCTCGACGAGCGGCTCCGCCCCGACTGGTTCCGCGCCTTCCTCCTCGATCCCGCCTCCTCCCGCCCGGGCACCCTCATGCCTCCTCTCTGGCCGGGGGGGCAAGCGACCGTCAATGATGTGCTCGACGGCGACGCCGAAAGGCAGATCGGCGCCATCTGGGCCTTCATCCGCGACGGCGAGGGCGTGCCGGACGGCTTTCCCGCGCATTCCGCCGGGCAGTTCGAACTCGTGCCCACCGACCGGCCGATCCTCCAGCGCACCTTCCTCGAAGGCGTCGGAACGAAGGCGATCGTGGTCGGGTTCCCCGGCGGCACCAACCTCGCCTACGATGCCGCCGCGGCCGCGCCGGCCCTCGTCTGGCGGGGGCGATTCGTCGATGCCTACGGTACCTGGTTTTCCCGCTTTGCGCCGTTTGCCGAACCGCTGGTGGCCACCACCTTCCGCTTCGGGGCACCGGTCGGGAAATCACGCTTTCTCGGCTACGAACTCGATGCCGGTGGGAACCCGACTTTCTTGAGCCGGACCGGGGACATCCAGATCTTTGACCGCTACACGACGGGCGAAGCGGGCGCCCTCGTCCGCAGCGTTCACTGGGTTCCGGATGCCACCGGAGCGGCGCCAGCGATCACCCACCCCGAGGGGCTCTCGGTGGTCGCGGTGCCCGGCGAAGGCACCGCGACGATGACCTACTCGTGGCCATGAAAGTGCTCGTCCTCGGTATCCTCGCATTCGTGGCGGTTCCCGCCCGAGCCTATGACGTCGTCGATATCCTCACGGCCAGCTCGCCGAGCGATTCGCGATCGAGCGAATGGAAGCCCGGGGCCGGCATCCCGCTCGAGGTCGGCGGTCTGGCCTGGACCGGCGCCGGCCGGCTCGCCGTCGCTATCCGAATGGGCGAGATCTGGATGATCGACGGGGCCCTGTCCGACGACCCGTCAGACTTCCGCTTCCACCGCTTCGCCTCCGGTCTGCACGAGCCCCTCGGGTTGCTTCTCGACGGCGATGACCTCCTCGTTTCCCAGCGCGCCGAGATCACCCGCGTCGCAGACCGCGACGGCGATGGCGTGGCCGATAGCTACCGCACCGAGGCGGACGGCTGGGCGGTGACCGGCAACTATCACGCCTACACCTACGGCCCCGAGCGCGACGGCCAGGGGCGCCTTTGGGTCACCCTCAACCTCGGCATGGGCGAGCGCGCCGACAACGCCCTCGGATGGCATGGCTGGGGTGGCGTCATCGGTGCCGATCGGAGCTTCCTTCCCC
>CAZKYJ010000577.1:0-4037 GCA_964556355.1 uncultured Verrucomicrobiales bacterium
TCGGCTCGCACGAGGATATGAATGTCGCCGGCCGCATTCACCACCGTGCCGGCCTCGCCCGCCAACCTCGCCATTTCGGAGATCTACTACAACCCCCCCGGTGCGGCGGAAGACAGCGAGTACCTCGAGCTGCGCAACATCTCGTCCACCGAGACCATCCACCTCGACGGCCTGCGCTTCGACGACGGGATCACCTTCGCCTTCCCCGACGGCCTGACCCTCGCACCGGGCGAGACCCTGCTCCTGGTCAAGGACAGCGCCGCGTTCGCGGCCACCTTCGGTGGGGGCTTGCCCGTCGCCGGCGAGTACGGCGGCAGCCTGTCGAACGGCGGCGAAGCGATCAGCCTTTCAGGGATCGTCGCCTTCACCTTCGGCGACGCTTTCCCGTGGCCCGCCGCGGCCGATGGCGGTGGTCGCAGCCTCGTGTTCACCGGCGGAGATCCCTCGCTGCCGACGAACTGGCGGGCCAGTGCCGTGGTCGGCGGCAGCCCTGGCGGGAGCGATGCCACCTCGTTCGGCGGCGGCGATTTCGCGCGGTATGCCTTCGGTGACTTTGCCCCCCAAGTCGCGTCGCCCGCCACCGCGAGCTTCCCCCACAACCTCGCCGCGGACGACGTTACCTACGTCCTGGAATCCAGCAATGACATGCAGAACTGGGGTCCGGCCATCGGGTGGACGCTGGTCTCCGAGTCGATACTCGGCGGCACGTACTCCTCGAGTGTCTCGGAGCGCACCGCCCCGGATGCCGACGGTTTCGTCCGCATGGCGGCGGAAATCCCTTGAGAATTCCATTTTCACTGCGGTCGTCTTGGGTATCAGTGTCGATCGCCCCATGAAGCCGTCCTTCCTCCTCCTTTCGCTGCTACTCCTTCCCCTACCGGCTACCGCATCCGTCGTCGCGCTGTTCGACTTCGAGGGCAGCACCGATGCGAACAAAGCCACCGCGACCGGCATCGCGGCCGGCAACGACCTCGTCGCGGGATCGGCCTTCATGACCGACTCCGGGTTCTCAATGGAGTCGCCGAACGGGGGTGCCAACTCCCGCTTCGCCCGTGGAACCGCCGTCCAGCAGGTCAACGGCAGCACCGGCGTCGCGTTCCCCCAAGCGATCATCGATGGCAACTTCTTCGAGTTTTCGATCACCACCGAAAACGGGTTTTTCATGACCCTCGACAGTTTCACGCTGGACGTCGGCTGGCAGGGTGCCAACGACGGTCGCTTCGGAGTGACCTCCAGCATCAACGGTCACGACTACACTGCCCGCGAGGCCATCACCACCGAGATCGCGGCCGATGCCAGCTCCATCCCCAACGTGCTGCAGAGCAACAGCCCCGGCAGCTGGGCGAAACTCAGCCTCGGGGACTGGGGCACGGGGGAAGGAACGACGATCGACGTGTCGGGCACGGAGTTCCAAAACATCACCAGCGTCACCTTCCGCATCTACGGTTTCGCGATCAACGACCCCGACCCCGCCAATACCGCCAACATCTTCCGCCTTGATAACATCCGGGTCGATGCCACCGTCGTCCCGGAGCCGGGCCGGGCAGTGCTCACGATGCTGGGAACCTTCGGCCTGGTCCTCCGCCGCCGCCGGTAGTCGTCCCTGCGGAATCACCGCGTTCGAGGATGACGTAATCAGAATCGGCGTAGCGCCCCGCGGGATCGGCGGCGACGGTGAGCACCGACGCCCCTAGGAAAACGGGAACGGCTCCCCTCGGCGGCGCGCTCCGCGATCCTCCCCCAGCTCATCCGAAAAACGCCCGACAGATGACGACCGCTGCGATGATCCCCGCCGCATCGGCCAGCAACCCCGCGGCGAGGGCGTGGCGGGTCTTGCGAACGCCGACGGAGCCGAAGTAGACGGCGAGGACGTAGAAAGTCGTCTCCGTCGACCCGAACATGGTGGCGGCAGTGTACTTGACGGTATCGGTGATGCCGGGCGTCGCGAGGATCTCGCCGAGGATGCCCGTCGATCCCCCGCCACTGAGCGGGCGCATCAGCGCCATCGGGAGGAGGTCGACCGGAAACCCCACGGCACCGAGCACCGGACCAATCGCCCATTGGATGAGCATGAGCGCCCCGGAATCGCGGAAGATCCCCATGGCAACGAGCATGGCAACGAGGTAGGGCATGACCCGGAGCGCGACCCCGAAGCCTTCTTTGGCCCCCTCGATGAACTCCTCGTAGACGGGCACGTTCCTCACCGCGGCAAAGAGGATGAAAAACGCGAAAACGAACGGGATCGAGGTGACCGACAGCGCGCCCACCAGCCTCTTCCAAACGGGATCCGCCCCGGCCGGCTGCGTGACGCCGTGGTCTTCCATCTCCTGCGCGGCCGCTTTCCGCTCCGCCGACGCCGCCTCCATCTCGGGGATCGCGGTGTGGGACAAGACCGCTTCCCTCAGATCGGGGTGGTACTCGAAGAGGAAGATGACCGCGAAAACCACCCCGAGGAAAGCGAGGGCGGCGATCCCGACGGGCGCGGCGCCCTTGGCCTCCGATAGCGGTGGAGGCGCCGCGGAGTCCGCGGCGACGGGCGCGGCCTCCGCGACGTCCGCCCGGTTGAAGATCGGAAGCTTCTCGAAAAACTTGACCGCGATGATCGCCACGGTGGTCGAGCAGACCGTGGCGGCGATCGCCGTTCCCACGATGGCGTAGGGGTCGTCCATCCCGGCCGCGGCGAGCAGGCCAACCGCGGTGGCGGGGATCAGCGTGACCGAGCTCGTATTGATGGCCAGAAACGTGCACATGGCATTGCTGGCGGTGTCGCGGTTGCCATTGAGTTCCTGGAGCTGCCCCATCGCGCGGAGCCCGAGCGGGGTGGCCGCGTTGCCGAGTCCAAGCATGTTCGCCGCCATGTTCATGATCATCGACCCCATGGCCGGGTGGTCGGCGGGGACGTCGGGGAACAGCCGCCGCATGAGCGGCCGGATCACCCGGGCGAGCGCGGCGATCATCCCCGACTTCTCCGCCAGCCGCATCATCCCCAACCAGAGAATCATGATCGCACCGAGCGGGATCGCCAGGTTGACCACCGAGAACTTCGCCATTTCGAACGCCCCCTCGGCCACGTCATCGAGATGCCCGAGCAACCCGCCGACGAGCACGCCCACGACCACCAGCCCCAGCCAGATCCAGTTCAGCATCGCCGCCACCAGTAGCGCACTCTCTCCGGATATCCATTGACGAGGCGCAGCTCCCCCCTTTTTGTCTTCCCATCATGACCGCACCAACCCGCCGCCAGTTCCTCCGCTCCGCCGCCCTCGCCGTATCTGCCGCGACCCTTCCCGGCGCGCGCGACGCCCTCGCCGACCACCATGAGAAGCTGTTCGACATCTCGCTGGCCGAGTGGTCGCTGCACAACATGATTTTCAAGGGCGAGCTCGACGCCCTCGACTTCCCGGTGTTCTCGAAGAAGGAGTGCGGCATCAGCGCGGTCGAGTACGTGAACCAGATGTTCAAGGACAAGGCCAAGGACGAGGCTTGGCTCGGCGAACTCCAGAAGCGCTGCGACGACAACGGCGTCAAGTCCCTTCTCATCATGTGTGATGGCGAGGGCAAGCTCGGCGACCCCGACGACGGCAAGCGCGCCCAGGCCGTGGAGAACCACCGCAAGTGGCTCGACGCCGCCAAGTTCCTCGGCTGCCACTCGATCCGCGTCAACGCCGCCTCGGACGGCTCGTTCGAGGAGCAGCAGAAACTCGCCGCCGACGGCCTCGCCAAACTCTCGGATGTCGCCCAGCCGCTCGGGCTGAATGTCATCGTCGAGAACCACGGCGGTCTCTCCTCGAATGGCGGGTGGCTCGCTTCGGTCATGAAAACGGTCGGGAAGGACAACTGCGGCACGCTCCCCGACTTCGGAAATTTCCACGACTACGACCGCTATAAAGGCACCACCGAACTCATGCCTTTCGCGAAAGGGGTCTCGGCCAAATCGCACGACTTCGACGAGAACGGCAACGAGACGCACACCGACTACCTCAAGATGATGAAGATCGTCTTGGATGCCGGCTACCACGGCTACGTCGGCGTCGAGT
>CAZKYJ010000578.1:0-4027 GCA_964556355.1 uncultured Verrucomicrobiales bacterium
CAACGTCTTGCTGCAGGTGCTCGACGACGGGCGCATCACCGACGGGCAGGGGAGAACGGTCGATTTCCGCAATACCGTTATCATCATGACGAGCAACATCGGCAGCGAGCACATCATGGGAGAAAGCGATCCCGATCGCCGGGGCGAGCTCGTCATGACGGCGCTGCGCGGCCACTTCCGACCGGAGTTCCTCAACCGCATCGACGAGACCATCATCTTCGACCGCCTCAGCGAGGACGACCTCGGCCACATTGTGAGGCTCCAGCTGGATCGGGTCGTCGGACGCCTGGAGAAACAGGGGCTGCACCTGCAGGTCGCCGATGAGGTGGCGACGTTCGTCGGCAAGGAAGGGTTCGATCCCGTCTACGGCGCCCGCCCCTTGAAGCGCGCGATCCAGCACATGATTCTCGATCCGCTCAGCATGGACGTGCTCGACGGGCGCTTCGTCGACGGCGACACGGTCAGAGCGACGTTGCGTGATGGGGTCGTGGTATTCGACAAGTAGGAGCGGCTGGAAAGCCCACCCGTTCTACCCCCACGCCTTCGGCGTCCGGAAACGGATCAGCTCGGCCACATCGGAATCGACTTCCGCCCACGACTCGGTGATCAGGGAGAGCTCGCACACGGCGCAGGTCGGGAACCCGTCGATCTCCTCCTTGTAGAGCAACTGGTTCGCCAGCATCCCGATGCCCGGGTTGTGGCCGAAGACGACCGCGTGCTCGACGGAGTCGGGGAGGGTGCGGATGACCGCGGCGATCCGATGGGGTGGCGCCTCGTAGATATCGGGAGCCTCGCGGATGGCGGCCGGGGCAAAGCCCACCGCCGCGGCGAAGGCCGTGGCAGTCGTGTAGGCCCGCGTGGCCGGACTCGAGACAAAGGCGTCCGGCAGAAACCCCTCCGCCTTCAGCAGCAGGCCGACGCGGGCGGCATCGGTGCGCCCCCGCAGGTTCAACGGGCGGTCGAAATCGGCGAGCGAGGCGTCGCCCCAATCGGATTTTGCGTGACGGACGAGGGTGAGCTTTTTCACGAGCGTCAGGACTTCGCCACCGCCACCCGCAACGGGGCCCCCCCGCGTTTGCCATCGAAAAGGATGACCAGCGCGATCTCCCCAGCCGTCTCTCCCAGGACGAGGAGCGATTCGGCTTTGGCGTCCCGATCGGGAACCCTCCCAACCGCGACCGGATCGCTTCCTGGTATCCAGTGGTAGAGGCCGAATCCCCGTCCGGCGACGTTGTCGATCGATTCCGGAAAGGCGTCGGAGGCATCCGCCCCGGCATTGCCGGAGAGCAGGAGGAACCCGTCTTCCGTGGCGGCGATGTCCCGGATCCCTTCGCCAGCCGGCAGCTTGAGCTCGTGTCGCTTGGCCCCCCGGCTGGTCCCGTCGAAAAGCGTGCGACCTTCCACTTGGATGACGAAGGCCTTCCCTCCGAGATTCGGTGAACGCAGTCCGAAATAAAGTTGGCCGTTCTTCGACGCCAGCCCTTCGATGTTGATCCCGCGTTGCTGGAGCGGCTTTTTGAAGTAGCTGCCGAGCACGGGATCGGCGGCCAGGATTGGAATCAGGGTTTTCCGCTCCGGCTTCGTGGACATCCGTCCGTTCTCATCGGTGCGGAACCGGAAGACGCCGTAGCGCGATTCTTCGAACTTCCCCTTCTTCTTCGAGACCCCGTGGGAACCGGTCACGTAGAAATACCCCCCGTCGAACGTGGCTCCCTCGGCGTCGATTTCGTCCGACGTCGCCGGAGCCAGGCGCAAGGATGCGACGGTTGAGGCCGCCGCCCGGTCGGGGGCGAAAGCGAGGCTCTGCACCACCGAACCCTCGTCGGAGACGAGAATACCCCGCCCGTCGGGGGCGAGGGCGATCCCGCTGATATCGCCGTCCTCCACAATCGGGCCTTCAAGAACAAAGGTCTGGGGACTTCCCTTAAGTGTGAAATCTCTCGCCAGTGCAGAAATCGAGCCCGATGAGACAAAAAAAAGCAAAAAATGTAGCAGAATCGCAAATTTTTGTTTGAACGAAGCCGCCAGCGTATGAATGATCATTGCAACCCGAGACTGGATCATGAAACAGTCTCGTTTTCAACCCCATCCCACCCCTTGAGGGCATCGGGCGCTCCTTTGTGGAGCGCCCAATGCCCTCTACCCTTTTAAGGGGGTAGCGATGGTTTTGAGGACGTCGGTCAAGCCGTTCTCTGGACGGTTCAGACGGAAGACGCGCAGCCCCGCGTCACTTGCTCCCTGCCAGTCGTTTGTCGGGTCATCCCCCACGTGGAGACATGCGTCGGGCGGGAGCTCGAGCGCGGCCAGAGCGGCCGCGAAGATCCGCCCGTCCGGCTTTGCCACCCCGTGCTCGCCCGAGAGGGTGACCGACTCGAAGAACTCCGCAATGCCGAGGGCGTTCAGCACCGGGTGGAGCCTCTGATCGAAGTTGGAGAGAACGGCCAAACGGAGCCCCCGGCGCCGGATCTCGCGCAGGGTCGGGAAGACGTCGGGGTAGAGCGCCCAGGCTTCGCCTGTTCCGTAGTGGGCGAAGACCTCCTCGAAATAGCCCGCGAACGTCTCGTCGTCCGCTTCCGGCACGACCTGGCGTACCAGGGTTTTCCACCAGGTCCGCTCGGCGGCGTCGGCGTCGGCGCCGGCGCGGTAGTCCGGGCGACCAAGTGCTTGGAAGGCCCGCCGGAAACCCCGGTCGGCTTCCGGGGCATCCAGCGTGATGCCGTGCCGCCGCGCGAAGCGGGCGTAGGTTTCACCCACGGGCTCCGGCAGCCTGAGCAGGGTGCCCGCCGCGTCGAAGAGCACCGCTCTGGGTTTCGCAAGGTGAGGAATCATGGGTCATGGGGAGGGCCAATTGTCGCTGTGGCAGCGCGACGATTTCTGATGCTGGTGAAATATTCCTTGAAAAAGGCACGCAAAAGCTAAGGTAGCGATCCCTGCGCCTTTCCAAACCCCCGATTCGCTCGCCCCATTGATCCAATCCCGTGGGCGTCCGGATTCAGAGTTGGGAGAGCCGCGACCAACCCAAAACTCGAAGCCCCTAGGCAAAACTCATCTCAACTAACACTTTTCTATGGATTCTGCAGCAGCACCAAATGCGAAACGGCTCTTGTGGGCCGGCTTCATGGCAATTCTAGCGGCCGGCGTCGGCTTCGGCATCCGCGGCGGCCTCTTGGCCGAGTGGGGTGCGACGTTCGGTTTCACTGGCCAGCAGCTCGGAGACATCGGGGGGGCAGGCCTGACCGGCTTCTGCTTTGGAATCTTCATCGGGGGGGTGATCGTCGATAAGATCGGCTATGGCAAGGTGATCATCGCCGCCTTTCTCTTCCATGTCCTCTCGGCCTTCGTCACCTTGGCAGCCTCGGAAGGACAGGCGCAGGAGACCGCTTTCAATCTCCTCTACTGGGGGACATTCCTCTTCGCGATTGCGAACGGGACACTGGAGGCAGTGGCCAACCCGCTGGTGGCCACGCTCTTCCCGCACAAGCGGACGCACTACCTGAACATCCTGCACGCCAGCTGGCCGGCCGGCCTCGTGCTCGGCGGCCTCATCGGGTGGACGATGGGCGGCGTCTACTCTTGGAAGCTCCTGCTCGGTCTCTTCCTCATTCCGACGGTTGTCTACGGTGTCATGTTTCTCGGGCAGTCGATGCCGCGTTCGGAGGCATCCAAGCAGGGGCTCGGATTCTGGGAGATGTTCAAAGAGGTCGGTATCCTCGGGGGCGTCATCGTCTGCTTCCTCATCTCGCTCTTTTGTGCCAATGCGCTCGGCCTTCCAAGCGCCCTCGCCTACGCCATCGGGGGCGTGCTCCTGATCGTCATTGCGATCCTGACGAAGTTTTCCTTCGGGTCGTTCTTGCTGTTCATCCTCTTCATCACCCATGCGCTGGTAGGGGCCGTCGAACTCGGCACCGACGGGTGGATTCAAAACATCACGGGAAATATCCTGACGCCCGAGCAAGGCAAGATCCTCTTTGTCTTCACATCGGCCATCATGTTCAGCTTGCGGTTCTGCGCCGATTTCATCGAGAAC
>CAZKYJ010000579.1:0-4020 GCA_964556355.1 uncultured Verrucomicrobiales bacterium
ACGATCATCTGCGGCACCTGCGTCGACTTCCCGGAGCCCGTCGGCGCCACCACCACCGCGCGCCCGTTGCCGGTCGCGAGGGATTTCACCAAATCGTCCTCGACCTCGAAAACTGGCAGCGTTTTTCGCGTATCCTCCGTCCCGGTTGAACCCATGCCTCGCGTATTGGTCTAATCTTCTGCGCATCCTGCGCGTCGCCCCCCTGACAAACCTGCCATTGCGGCGGCGTATCACCTACCATACCTTAACGACCCAATCCAAATCCTTAATCCTATCCTGCTATGAACTTCGGTGGACCAGAAATGATCGTCGTCTTCGTGCTGATGCTCCTGCTCTTCGGCGCCAAGAAACTTCCCCAACTCGCCCGCGGCATCGGCCAGAGCCTTGGCGAGTTCAAGAAAGCCCGCGCCGAATTCGAGCACGAGATCACCCGCGCCGAGACCGACGCCGTCTCCGACAAGCGGATCGAGGCGAAGCAGCACTCCTAAACATTTATGAATTTGTTCCTCGCATTCGCCTTTGGCGGGCCGGAGATGATCTTCGTCTTCCTCCTGCTGCTCCTCCTCTTTGGTGCCAAAAAACTGCCCGGATTGGCTCGCGGCATCGGCCAGAGCCTCGGCGAATTCAAGAAAGCGCGGAAGGAATTCGAGGACGAGATCCATCTCGCCCAAGACGTCAGTGACGACGTCTCGCGCAGGCCCAAGAAGAAACCGATGGACGTGTCGACCGCCACGAAGGAAGCGGAGGGCGACGCGGCTCCCATCGGCACCAAGGGCAACAAGGCCGACGTCGAATGACCGGACTGGCCCGACCACGCGTTTCCCGCAGGATGCCCGCCCTCGCGCGGGCATTTTTGCTGCTGGCGATCGCCGTTCCACCCGCGCTCACCGCCGCGCCGGAACCGCTCACCTTCGTGGCCTACAACCTCAAAAACTACCTGAAGATGGAGCGACGTGTCGGGGGAGACTCCGTCGAGGACGCCCCGAAGCCGGAGGAAGAGATCGCCGCGCTGGTCGAGATCATCGTGAAAGCAAAACCCGATATTCTCGGGATCTGCGAGATCGGTCAGCGCGAGGAACTCGCCGACCTCCAGGCCCGCCTCAAGGCGGCGGGGATCGACCTCCCGCACGGAGAATGGATGCAGGCGGGAGACCCGACCCGGCACGTCGCCGCGCTCAGCAAGTTCCCCTTTGTGGCGCGCGACCACCAGACCGACCTCCGATACAAAATCGACGTCGTCGACCTCGCCTTCCAGCGCGGGATCTTCGACGCCACCGTCCAGGTGAATCCCGGCTACCAGCTCCGCCTCCTCGGCCTCCACCTCAAGTCGAAGCGCGAGGTGCAGGAGGCCGACCAGGGTCTCATGCGCCGGAACGAGGCGCACCTGGTGCGGAAACATGTGGACGCCATCCTCACCTCCCAGCCCGAAACCAACCTCCTCCTCTTCGGCGACCTCAACGACACCCGCAACGAACCCGCCATCCGTGCGGTGCAGGGGCGCTTCGGCTCCAACACCTACCTCCGCGCAGTCACCTGTGCCGACGCGAACGGCGAGGTCTGGACGCACTACTGGAGTTTCGCCGACATCTACGCCCGGATCGACTACGCGCTCGTCAGCGACGCCCTCTTTCCCGAAATCGTCACCGATTCCGGCGAGATCGTCACCGGCAAAGACTGGTTCTTGGCCAGCGACCACCGCCCGATCAAGCTGAAGATCGTCCCGGAAGATGTGGACGAACCGTAGGGGCTAGAGCAGGTCGTTCTCCAGCCAGATCACGCCGTCCCAGAGCACGCTCTCCGACGACTCTCCCGAGCGGGACACCAGAACAGCAACCTCCCTTCCCCAGCCGTCGCCCTCCGCGAGGGAAGCGTCGTGGAAATCACCCGAATCCATGAGACGCGGGAACCCGTCGAACGGGTAGGTGAACACCGAGGACTCCTCCCGATCCGCCAGCGGGACCACCGGACTTTCGATCGGCCAGGCGAAGTAGGCCAAGACGGCGGCGGCGGCGGCAGCGATCGCCCCGACGAGCAACTTGGCCGCCAAGTGCCGACCTCCACAGATCTCCCCGCGGTCCCGTAGTTCTCCCAGCTCGACGGCGTGCCCGCAAAGCCCCCGGTAGAGCGCCCGCCGCGCAGCCGACGCTCGCATCTCACGATTCATGAACTCCCAATCGCCCTCCGCCCCGGTTCCGTCGAGGCACCGGGCAGCCCGCTCGAGGAAATCGATCTCCTCCGCCGTCATGGCTTCCCCTCCTTGGCCAGCTCCCGTGCGACACACTCCCTCAGCGCCGCGTAGGAGCGGGCGAGCATCTTGTAAACGGTATCCACTTTGCGCCCCAGGCGCCGGGCGATGGCCGTTCCCGCCATCCGCTCCCCGTAACGAAGCGCCACCACCTCGCGTGAACGCCTGCCCAGCTTGCCCAAACACCGCCCGAGAGCCCGAATTCGAACGCCGTCATCTCGGGGGTCGGCCGCCTCCTCGTCCGCCACCAGCAGATCGATGACCTCCGGCGCCAGCGAGAACTCGACGCGCCGCCCGTCCCGCCGCAGGAGGTCGAGCGCCCGGTTCTTGCCCACCCGGATCGCCCAGCGCTCCACGTGCTGCGCATCGGTGAATTGGTCGGCCTCCCGCACAGCCTTGACGCAAACCTCTGGGAAGACGTCCTCCGCCCGGTGCCCGTCGGCCAGCACCGCCCGGTAGAACCCGCACAGCCGCACCCGTTTCCCAAGCAATACTTCCGCAACTCCGTCAGCAGTCATCATCTCCACCCCCACCAACGCACGGATCCGCCACCTCTGGACATCCAACCCGCCCCATTTTAACAACAGTACAATTGTACTGTTCCCAAAAAATCAGCGTGGCCCGATTGGGCATTGGCATTTAGGGACGTTACAATTGTACTGTTTCTAAATGGGGCGGGTGATCGGGATGAAATCGTTCTTTACAAGATGGGGAATCCCGGCATATTCCCCGCCCGCGCGATCCGAACTACAATCTGCCGTCGGTCCTTGGTTCCGGGATTCATTTCTCGGAGTTCGCGCGGTGCCAAGGGGAACCCGGCACATCATCAGAAAAAACACATGCCCGTCAGACTCGCCCGTTTCGAAATGCCCAGCCGCCTCACCAAGGTGGAAGAGGGCAGCTCCGATACCTTTGGAAAATTCATCGCCGAACCTTTCGAGGGCGGCTATGGCCACACTATCGGCAACTCGCTCCGTCGCGTCCTCCTCTCCTCGCTGGAAGGGGCCGCCATCACCTCGGTGAAAATCGCCGGGGCCCAGCACGAGTTCGGCACCCTGCCGGGCATCCTTGAGGACGTCACCGACATCATCCTCAACCTGAAGAAGGTCAAGTTTGCCCACTACGAGAACAAGGATCCCAAGGTGCTCACTATCAGCGTCGAGAAAGAGGGCAACGTCACCGCCGGCGACATCCAAGAGGACGCGCAGTACAGCGTCATCAACAAGGATCAGATCATTTGCACCCTCGACCGCAAGGTTAAATTCGACGCCGAACTCGAGATCCGCGTCGGTCGCGGCTTCGCCACCGGCGACGAGAACAAGCGCCCCGAGATGCCGATCGGCGTCATCGCCATCGACTCGATCTTTTCCCCGGTCGTCCGCGTGAAGTACGCTGTCGAGAACACCCGGGTCGGTCAGAAGACCGACTACGACAAGCTCATTCTCGACCTCACCACCGACGGACGCCTCACCCCGGATGACGCCCTGCTCCACGCATCGTCGATCCTCCGCCACCACCTCGACGTCTTTGTCAACTACGACGAGAACGCCGTCGAGTTCGAGGAGGCCCCGGAAGCGCAGAGCGAGGAGAACGCGGAGCTCAAGAAACTCCTCAATATGAGCGTCAACGAGATCGAGCTTTCCGTCCGCGCGGCCAACTGCCTCAACAACGCGAACATCACCACCGTCGGCCAGCTCGCTATGAAGTCCGAGGCGGAGATGCTCAAGTACCGCAACTTCGGCAAGAAGTCGCTCAACGAGATCAAGGACAAGCTC
>CAZKYJ010000580.1:0-4015 GCA_964556355.1 uncultured Verrucomicrobiales bacterium
GGAGTTCCTCCGCAACTACCTCACCGTCGCGATCTTCGGCGGCATCTCGGTCGCGCTGCCCGAAAGGGTGACGGCGGACGGGATCCACGAGCCCATCGAGAAATCGGCCGACCGCTCGATGATGAACGGGGTGTTGTAGGTTTTGGGGAATGTTAGGGTCACCGAGCCGCCGGACAGCGCGAGCCCGATGTCAGCGGCCGCCGGCGGATCGGGCGGGCAGAGCGTGGGGGCGAGCCGGATAAACCCGGTGTCGTTGGTCGTGATGATGAGGTTGCCGTTGGGCGCGAGGGTGATCGCCCTCGGCTCGGCGATCTTGGTCGGCCCGGGAGCGCTTGGCGGTGCCCCGTCGCCGTTGTTGCTATTTCCGCTGGGAGCCCCGGTAATGTAGATGTGGGCGATGCCAGAAGTGTCTACGAAGAGCACGTCGGCACCCTTCTGCGAGCAGAGAAAATAGGACCCGTCCGGGCGGAAGGCGACGCCGCGGACGCGCTCCATCCCGATGGAAAGTGCGGGTTGCCCGGAAACGGCTGTCGCGGTGGAGCCGTCGCCGGCGATGGCGGTGAAGCTAGATCCGTCCAGCGCGACCCGGTAGACGCGGTTCTGGCCGCGCGAGGTCACCACGAGGTGCCCGTCGGGATCGACGGTGATATTGCCGAAGTCGCCAGGCAGCGACGCAAACGTTTCGATCCCTCCCGAGGGAGTCCATCTCTGGATGTTCTGATCCGCACCGGGCCCGCTGGATCCGCCGCAGTAATAGATCAGCGATTCGTCGGGGCTCACCCAGAGGCCGCGCCCCGCACCGAAGCCGGCGGGATCGGTGACGACCGTACGGATGAGACCAGATGCGGCGTCGAAGCGCCGGATCTTGCCGTTGAAGGTGTCGAGCACATAGGTCGTGCCGTCGGGGAGGGTAAATAGGCCGTTGGGGTTGTCGAGGGAGACGGTCGTCGCCGGCGCTTCGGCATCGGCCCCGTCGGCGGGCGAGTGGGTGCCGGCGACCGTTTCGATCGTCGTGCCATCGGCGGAAATACGGAGGATGGCGTGCGATTCCTTGTCGGCGATATAGATCCGGCCGAAGGCGTCGCTCATCGCCATGTGCGGGTTCGAGAGTTCGACCGCCGTCGGGGCCGCGCCTTCGTAGGCGGCGATCCACGAGTTCTTCCCATCGCTATCGACGTTTCCCCTGCCCGCGATGGTTGCGAGGTTCCCGGAGGCGGCATTGAGCCGGTCGAATTCGGTGCCGACCGCAGCGGGTCCGGCCATGGCGAACGGTGCGGCGAGGGCGGCGAGGGCGATGAGGATGGGCGGGGTCAATGTCGGGGGGCGGGATCGGAGCAGATCTGGGTGCGAGGGGGGGACTAACGCGATCTGGCCAAACCTGCGATGTAACCACGGTGCTCCTGCCATCGATCGGCCGCAAGAGAATCCTTCTGGGGGCGGCCACACCCGGCGCTAGTGGCTCGCAATTTGCTCGGGTCGGTGGTATCACATGACGCCATGTTCAAATCCCTGATCTTCTCTGTTTTCGTGGGCTGGTGGGCGCTTGGTTTCGCCTCCGCCGAACTCCGGTTGCCTTCCGTATTCTCCGATCACGTGGTGTTGCAGCGGGAATCCCCCATCGCCATCTGGGGCTGGGCGAACGCCGGTTCCGAAGTCACCATCACGGTGGGCGACGCCGAGGCTTTGAAGGCCGTGGCCGACGCTGAGGGCAGGTGGTCGACTACGCTCCCGGCGATGGCCGCCAGCGATGAACCCACGACGATCACGGTCTCCGGTGACGGCGGGTCGCTCACGGTCAACGATGTGTTGGTGGGCGAGGTCTGGCTCTGCTCCGGGCAGAGCAACATGGAATGGACGGTCGCCTCCAGCCGCGATGCCGAGGCGGAGATAGCCGCCGCCGATCATCCCGAGATTCGCCAGATCAAGATTCCCCACCGCCCCGCTTCCGTTCCCGAGGACACGGTCGATGCCGAGTGGGCCGTCTGTTCCCCGGAGACTGCGGGAAGCTTCACTGCCGTGGGCTACTATTTCGCGCGGGAGCTGCAAGCGAAACTCGGGGTTCCCGTCGGCTTGGTGAATAGCTCGTGGGGCGGCACCCGCATCGAGCCATGGGTGACACCGGAAGCATTCGCGGGCACCGACCGCCTCGATGCCATCGCCGGGGTCGTGGCGGCGGCGACCCCGGGTTCGGCAGCGAACCGGGCCGGGACGAAGGAATTGATCAAATCGGTCGAGGCGTGGCTCGACGAGGCGCGCGGCGCCGCCGAAGTGGGCGAGACACCTCCGGCGCTCCCCGAATACCCGGAGTCGCTCCGGCCGCTGGCGTCGCGTCCCAACGGCCACCAACAGCCGACGGCGTTGTACAACGGGATGGTTCATCCGCTCGTGCCCTTCGGTATCAGGGGCGCTCTCTGGTACCAGGGCGAATCGAACCACCGCGACGGCGACGTCTACGTCGAGTACAAGACGGCGCTCGTCTCGGGATGGCGCGAGGCTTGGGGCCTGGGGGAGTTCCCGTTCTATTTCGTTCAGATCGCCCCCTACCAGTATGGCGATGAGCCTCCGGAATCCCTCGCCGAATTCTGGGAGATCCAAGCGGCGGCTGCCAGAGCGAATGCCAACACGGAGATGGTGGTGATCAACGACCTCGGCGAGGCGCAGGATATCCACCCGAAGAACAAGCAGGATGTCGGCCTGCGCCTGGCCAACCTGGCCCTTGCCGACACCTACGGCATCGATGGTCTCGGTGAGGTGCATTCGGCCGAGGCGGTCGAATTGAAGATCGAGAACGGATCGCTCCGCGTCGAGTTCGCCCATGCGGGGGAGGGGCTGCGGACGCGGGACGACGCCCCGCCGACGCATTTCGAGATCATGGGCAGTGGAAAACGCCAGTTCGTGCCGGCTGAAGCGAAGATCGAAGGTGCCCACGTCGTGGTGCTGCGGTCGCCGGAGGTGCCGGATCACATCGCCGTCCGCTTTGCTTGGAACAAGCTTGCCACGCCGAACCTCGTCAATGGCGCCGGTCTGCCCGTCGGGGCGTTCCGGCTCGGCGATCATGCGGAGCCTGACCTCATCGGGCAGGACGCGGGAGAGGCTGTCGGGATGGAGCTCGTCTACGACCTCGACCTGAGCGAACTCGCGAGCGATCCCAAGTACGCGATCGACCGGTCGGCCGAATTGGCGGGTAAGTCATTCGCCCGGGTGGGCTACTATCTCGAGCTTCGTCAGAAAGGGAGTGGGGAGCGCCAGTGGGTTTGGGTTTCGATGGATGCTTTCACCGATGACGCGTCGAAACTGGCGGTCCCGACCGTCGCGTCGGGCGCCGTGTTCCAGCGGGGAGTTACCGGGATGTCCGTGCGGACGAATGTCGCGGGAGTTGTCACGGGTGAGGGGATCGCTGGCAACCTCGAGTTCTGGTCGAGCAACTACGGACCGGAGAACGGGAGCAACATTCCCGGGGCCTCGCCCGCCCATTTCGATTTTGGTGACAAGCCGGGGCCGCCGACCGCCGGCCACGGGTCGATGCAGGTCCACAATACCGCTGCCGGACAGACCGTATTTGCGATCAACCGCTGGGACTCCGGGGACGCGGCCGATATCGGTATCGGCAATAGCGGGGGGGATGAACGTTCCCGCGACTGGACCTTTACCCAGTCAGGGCGGAACTACTCGGCCAAACGCCTTCGCGTATTCGTCCGCTAGCCGGATCCTGGGCCTAGCGGAGCGCGCGGGCGGCGGCGCGGCACCTAGTAGGTCCGGCCCAGTGTCTCGACAATTCTTCGCTTCAGCTCGTCGGCGTCGATCAGGCCGTTGACGCGGTAGATGATCTCGCCGCCGGGCGCGATGAGGACGGTGTGGGGAAGGGCGCCCGGCCACTCGGGATCGACGGCTTCGGCGAGCGCGTCCTTGTCCTTGGACGCGTAGAGGTAGTTCGAGGTGCGGCGTCCTTCCGCCTTCAAGATCTCCGCCTCGGTCGTCGCCGAGTGCGTCATGTGCACCTGCTCGAGCTTTTTCA
>CAZKYJ010000581.1:0-4010 GCA_964556355.1 uncultured Verrucomicrobiales bacterium
AGCCGGCTCGTCGGTTGGGGGATTCCCGGGGTGGATCGATCGGAGGAGGGCCTGCTCGAACTCGCTGCTGCCGGCTGGAGAACGATGTCGCTGGCCGCAGCAGCAAATTAAGTTAATGATCCGCATGCAACGTAGGCAATCCGTTCCCCGATCAATCCCGATGGCAGGCTGCGAAGGAATCGGCCGGTGCTCGAGTGCCGGAAGACTGGTAGGTGAGACCCGATGAATACGCAGCCCCAGCCTTCGTCACAAGAGGGGGCTCCACTGTGCTTCCAGTGTCCGTCTTGCGGGATCTCGCTGACCGTCCCGCGTCCGCTGGCGGGCGTCCGGGGGCCGTGCCCGAGCTGTCGCACCGAGATCCAAGCGCCGGAGATTTCCGCCGTCGCGCCATCGCCAGCCCCGTCTCCGTCCCCGGTCGTGGAAGCGCCGGGCGGGTCATCCCGCCGGTGGATGCTCGCCGGTGTCGGGGTGGCGGTTCTGCTGGTGGCGGGAGCCGCGTGGGAATTCAGTCAACGCGGACATCCCGCGCAGCCGGCGGCGGCGGTCGAGCCTCCTCCGGCGCCGGTGCGTGAAGCGCCGGCTTCTGCGGCATGGACGGCGAGCTACGAACCGGCGCTGATCGAAGCACTGCAGGCGTTTGCCTCCGATGCGGACCCGCAATCTCGAGCGTCGGTCGCCATTGGCGGCGAGGCCATCGTGGAAACGATCGCGGAGGATTCCGCATTCGAGCGCCCTGCCGGCCGGACATTTTCGTTGGCTGACGTGCGCCCGATCGAGCCCGCGGACCCGTCCGGGCGCTACGCGATGTTTCGCGTCGACCTTGGGGGGACCGCCGCGCTGGCCATTTGGCAGCATTCGTCCGACGGCCAGCCGCGCCTCGACTGGCCGACCTGGGCAGAGACGGCCAACGGGGAACTCGCCGCATTCCTCGAGCGGCATCACCCCGGCGAGTCCATCGTCGCCCGCGTTTTCTTCCGCATGGGAGAGGAGGTGCCGGGCGGTGCTCCGGCAAGGATCGAAGGCCTGTTCGATGAGGCAGATCGCACCCGGGTGGAAATCTCGCCCGCAGGTACGCTAATCCACCGATTGGCCGACGGTATTGCGGGATGGGAGCGCCGCCTCGCCACGGTCGAACTGCGGTTCGGCGACGGGTTTAGTGACTACCCCGTCGGCCAGACCGCCCCCCTCCAGATCGTCAGCCTCCGAAGTTGGGGGATCCTCGGGCTCCCCGGAGCGGACACGGCACTCCAGAACCTCGGGCAGAACGCGGCTCCATCGGCTGCGCTAGCCGCGGAATCTCTCAATATTGAGAAGGATTCGGCCGAAACCCCGTGAAAAGCAGGAAATAATGAACTGCAAAAACGATAATTTCTATAATAAATCTCTTGATTTTGTAATAATTTCTGGTACTATCAGGGTTTATCATCAAGTAATCACGCTTGGTGATTTGAGCTTATCCAGAAATGAAAAAAGATTTGCGCACCCCGGGCGCTCCGGGGCGAGTTCGGACAATCCGCCGTGAGGCCGGGTTTTCTATGGTCGAGCTACTCCTGGTCGTCGCGTTCATCTCAACCCTCGCGTCGGTCGCTTACATCTCGCTCTCGCAGGTGACCAGCGGAGGTTCCGAGGCCAAGCTCTACCGGGACGTGAGCACGGTGAACGCGGCTCTCAAGGCGCGCGCCCTCAGTGGTGGAGCGGCGCTGCCTTGGGATATGGACGGGGTGGGCTTCGTCCTCGACCAGCTGAAAAGCGAGGCGCGCACCGCGGATAAGGAATCGACGGTCGGGCTCACCGATGCGCTGATTGACCGCCGGCTCTCCTACCTGCTGCAGACGCCGGAGGAAGCCGCCGAGCCCGGTCTCCGGGCGCTTTGGGACCAGGACGAACAGCGGTTTATCATCGCCAACTCCGGGCCGCGGGGGATCCGACGTTTCTACTACGACGACGAGCGCTCTGACGACGATTTCGGCAGCGAAACCCGGCGCACGGCGATGGAGTTTGCTCGCGAGGATGCCTGGATCTGGGATTTCGACGATTCTGGCGCCGGTAGCGAGCGCGAAGCCTACACGATCGGCAGCACCACACCACCGACAGCCCAGCCATCACCGCCGACGCCGCCCGGAAAGCTTGATCTGAACCCTCCCCTCTTCTCGGTGGCGGGAGGCGAGTACGCGATCTCCGAGTTCGAAAGCTTTATCATCACGATCAGCAACCCGAATCCAAGGGGGGTTTCGGAGATTCTCTACGCGATCAACGGTGGCACCTTCACCTATTACAACGGCCCCATTTCCGTGCTGCCGGGCTGGGAGATCAGCACCTACGCCCGCTCCATTGACCCCGACCACTGGAACGACAGCGTGACCGTGGCGGAGATCTACCATGCCCAGCCGGTCGATCTCGAAATCGATGTCGAGTTCGTTCAGACCACCTTCAGCTACCCGGAACTCGGGGGCGAGGTGATGGGGGCGCAACCGAGTGCGGCGATCCCTTTCCCCGGGAGCGTAGCGGTGCTCAACCAGGAGCTCATCCCGGAGCGCTTCATCAACAGCGGCTACTTCGATGTGGTGGGAACCTACGACGGGAGCGATCCGCTCACCTCGCCGACCGCGCTCTCCGTCGAGCCGTTCGCGAATGGCTTCTCCCCGCAGCAGATCCCCCTCGCGCTGGCGCAGTGGCCGGACGGTGCCGACACGCTCACCCATCAGATGGCCGCCTTGGCCGTCGATCCCGAGATCTTCAATCACTCGCCGATCAAGACGCATGTCCTCACCCGCAACGTGCTGGACCTGCCCGCGCCGATTGTCGAGACCGAGCCCGGTGTCCTCGACATCGACGATACCGTGACCCTGGAGCTCGATATTGTATCGGGGATCGTCCCGCCGGGGACGGAGATATTCTATACCACCGACGGCCAGGATCCGGGGGTCGGGCCAGATGGGCGCCCGCTGCGGGGCACGCCCTACACCGAGCCCTTCGTCCTCTTCACCGATAGCCGGTTCGAGGCGACGGTGACCGCGCGGGCCTATCCACCGGTCGGGCTGGCAGGTTGGTACCTGCCGAGCGGTGCGGCCAGCGCTGACTATGAGCTTGACCCGGAGGTCAGCGCCACGCTCTGGGCGATCGCCGACGCGCCGAGGGGGCGGTTGCTCCAGATCCGCAACTACCGGACGGCCAGCAGCGCCCGGATCTACGACTGGGGGGAGATCTTCTACGACGACGGCAGCGCGGTCGTCTCGCTCTCGCCCGGGGATTCGCCCTCGGCGGTCGAAAGTATAGTCGTCACCGCCTCGGGCACCGCCTACTTCGTGCGGAACAAACCGGCGGTCGTCGGTGGAAGCACGTGGACGCGCCCCGTCTTCGCGCTCGATATCGCCTCGGCGACTCCCGGCTCCGACCGGGTGGCCACCCCGGTGGGCGACCTCGGTCCCATGCTGGCGACCTACGGAGGGGCATTGGGCGATGACGACGTCGTCACCGGAATGGCCGTCAGTCCAGAAGGCAAGCTCTTCGGCGTCTTCGTCGCCGACCGTTCCGGCGCGGCCGGCTCGGCCAACCACCTCTTCCGTATCGAGTCGCTGGCCACCGGCACCGATTCCGCGCTGACCGACGTCACCTTCGTCGGCCGCCTGGCGGGTGCGGTGGGCACCGCCACGCGGGCTGGCGACATTGCCTTCTCCCAGGCTGGCGTGCTGCATGCCACCGACGTTATCACCGACGCCGTCTACGAGGTCGACCAGGACACGGCCGAGCTGGTCTCCGTCATCAGCAGTCGCGCCGGGACGCGCTATTCCGGATTGGCCATCGATCCGGCCGACGGCGTCATCGTGGCCTCCAACACCGGCGGTGCTTCCGCTCATGAACTTGTTGGTGTCCAAGCCGGCGCCGACAACGACACCCTGTATTTCAACTACGGCACCAAGTCGGGCTACACTGACATTCGGGCGATCGGGTTCTTCACCACGGACCTCACCCCGCCCGGCTCCGACCCCGTGCCCACGCTCTACGCGGTG
>CAZKYJ010000582.1:0-4009 GCA_964556355.1 uncultured Verrucomicrobiales bacterium
CGTCGGTGCCGCTACGGAAACCGAGATGAAGGAGAAGAAGGCCCGCGTCGAAGACGCCCTTCACGCGACCCGCGCGGCCGTGGAAGAAGGCATCGTTCCCGGTGGTGGTACCGCGCTCATCCGCGCGACCAGCCAGGTCGGTGATATCGGCCTTTCCGGCGACGAGGCGACGGGCGCCGACATCGTCATCCGTGCCATCGAAGCTCCCCTCCGCCAGCTCGCCGCCAACGCGGGTCGCGAGGGAGCCCTCATCGTCTCCAAAGTCCAGGCGGGCAAGGGTGCCGAAGGCTACAACGTCGCCACCGACGTCTACGAAGACCTCATCAAGGCCGGCGTGGTCGATCCGACCAAGGTGACCCGTAGCGCGCTGCAGAACGCCGCGTCCATCAGCGGCCTCCTCCTGACCACCGAGTGTCTCATCAGCGAGATCCCCGAGAAGGAGCCCGCCGGTGGTGACCACGGTCACGACCACGGCATGGGCGGCATGGGTGGCATGATGTAACCCGTCGCCGGCTCTATCCGCAACCATCCGCAGCCGCCGGGGGAGCGATTCCCCCGGCGGCCTTTTTGTGTCGAGGGGAGGGGGGAGCCTGGTTCCGCCGGCGCCGGAGTTCACGGCGGCGCTTCATTGGGCGCCTCGTATTCGCGATCCGCCACGGAGGCCGGCGCGGTGCCGCTCCTGAGAATCGCTGCGGCCAGTCACGCGCTTTGTGAGGAGCCCATCTCCGCAGGGGCGATCTTGGGCCGCGGCCCCCGCCCCGGCACGCGAGAAGGTTTCCGCGTCGCCTCCGCCCGCGTCCCCGGCGTGAACGCGTTCCCCAGCTTCGGCCGGGAAGCGCTGCGTCTCGCCCGGCTGGAGGGGCTGCGCAACGATTTGTGATCGGGGCGGATCTCCACGATAGTAACCTATGAACAAAACCGTCGAAAAGATCTCCGTGGCCTTGGTCGGGGTGATCTCCGCGCTCTACATTATCAATCCGACCATGGGGATTATCGAGCTGATCCCCGACAACATTCCTATCATCGGCAATCTCGATGAGGCCGCCGCCACCACCGTTCTCCTCGGGGTGCTCGCCTATTTCGGGCTCGACCTGTCGAAGGTCTTCAAAGGCGTCAGGCGGGAGGAAACCCCGGCCGAGCGACCAGCCAAGGGCAAAGTTGTCGGAACCGCCACCGCTGCCTACCGCGATAAGACGGAGGCCTGAACGCCGTAGAGAGCGGGGGCAACCAACCGACTATGGCCGCGTACGGATACTCTTGGGAAAACTATCAGGCGGGATCTGTCTACCGCGACGAAAGCCAGTCCTGGCGCCTGCGCTGGTGGATCCTCTTGGCCGTCCTGCTCTCGATCTTTCTCCACGTCCTCCTCTTCTTCGCCTTCAACGTCATCCGGGTGACCGGGTTGGCCGGCGCTTTCGGATCGCCGGAGATGGACGACCGGCCGATGCGCGTCGACCGCGTCAGTATCGATCCCGCCAAACTGCAGAACCTCGACGACATCTCGGTGGCCGATGCCGCACCCGAGCAGTCGGCGGAGCAGGCGGCCCAGGAGACGTTTCTCGACGCGGAACTCGACAAGATCGAGATGGAGGAGGAGACCGCCCAGCGCGAGATCGTGGCGACCCCCCTCGTGTCGAAGATCGAGAACATGGCTCCCCGCGCCTCGGGGGAGATGCCCGCCGAGACGACGCCGTTGGAGGATCTTTTGGCGGAGATGGAAGACAGGACGGCGGAGGACATGACGCGCGAGCTGGACAGCGTCCGCGACGAGCTGATCAAGAACTCGCAGGCGGCGGCCGCCCAGACCATCCTCGAACTCGGCGGCGCTGAAGCCTCCCTCGATGACGCGAAAGCCGAACTGCTCAAAGACCTCGCCGAGCGCACCGCGGACGCGAGCGGCTCGGGCACCCGCGGCGTTCCCGAGGGCTACGCCGACCTCGACGATCTCCTGTCTTACGACGGGCCGGCGGTCGACCTGAACAAGCCGATCATGATGCCCACCGATCTCCTTTTCGACTACAACGAGGCGACCCTGAAAGAGGGGGCAAAACTTAGCTTGATGAAGCTCGGTTTCCTCATCCAAAAAAACCCCAACTCCACCTTCACCATCCAGGGGCACTCGGACAGCTTCGGGGGCGCGGCCTACAACGTCGAGCTGAGCCAGCGCCGCGCGCTGGCGGTGAAAGATTGGCTCGTGGGTTCTCTCAAGCTCGAGCCTGGCCAGATGCAGACGGAGGGCTTCGGATCGAGCCGGCCGATCGTCGATCCGAACGGTACCGTCGAGGAGCAAGCGCTCAACCGCCGGGTTGAGATCGTCGTTCGCTAGCGTTTGCTCCCGCCCCAATGCTCCCCGACTACCGCGACCGCCCCAGCCCCGAAGAAGAGCGCGAAGCGGAGTACCAGGCGACGATGGGGGCGCCTTCCCGCCCCGCCTTCGGGCCTTGGCACTGGTCGGTCCTCTTCCTCTTCCTCGCCGCTTTTGGCTACCTCTACATTTTCTTGGCCGACCGGCTCATCGCCCAGACGAACCAGGATCTCCTCGCTTCGGATCAAAAACACAATATGCACCTCGCGCTCCTGGCGCGCGACGATCGTCAGATCGACGTCGAAACCGAAGGCTTGCTCGGCGGCGTCCAGAACGTCCTGCCCCACCATACCGACGGCGTGGTCAACCCGCTCTGGCCGTGGGTGGCATCCTGGTTCGTCCCGTCGGGCATGGTCGAATCGGATCCGGCCGAGGTGACCGATGCCGACCGCGAGTTCTTCCGGCGGGGGAAGTGGATCAACGTCGCCTTGGCGGGCGCCTTCCTCCTCATCGTCGGCATGACGGTGGGGCGGATGTTCTCGCTCGCCGCCACCATCAACCTCATCCTGCTACTCGGGCTCGGCGCGTTCCTGCCCCGCGCCACCTACTTCCAACCCGAGCCGCTCTACTACATCTTCTTCCTGCTCACCTGGACCTGCTGCGTGGCGATCCTCAAGCAGAACAGCGCCTGGCTCTATGCCGCACTCGGCCTCGTCGCCGGGCTCGCCTACCTGGCAAAAACCTCGGTCGCGCCGCTCCTGTTGGTATTTTTGTTAGTCAGCACCTACCGCTTTTTCGGAGCGCTCTTCCCGTGGATGCTCGGGTCGGGTGGCCACGAGCGGGGCCGGGGCACGGTCTGGAGCTGCCAGTGCCATTTCATCGGGCTCGCCTTTTTCGCCTTCGCCTACATCACCACGCTCGGCCCACGGCTCGACTACGCCAACCGCACCTTCGGCAATCCGTTCCATAGCTACCCGTCTTACTGGATGTGGATGGACGACTTCCCGACCGGGTTCCAATGGATGGTCGAGCACGGCTCCCGCGAGACGCTCGAGGCCGTGCCCGCCGATGAGAAGCCCTCCCCGCGGACCTACTTCGCCACCCATACGGGAGCCGAGGCGCAGGCGCGCCTCGAGAACGGGTTGCGCACCGTGTTGGCCAAGTTCTTCGACCCGCCCGTCCGGGCGAAGGAGACGACCGCCGATGGGATCCGCCCGTGGGCGACGCTCCTTCCGCACCGCGGCTACTACTTGGGCTACCTGCTCGGGACCCTGGGGATCGTCGCCGTGCTCTACACCCTCCACCGGCGGCGTTCGACTTTCCCCAGCCAGCGGATCCAGCCCGGGGCGCTGCCCATCGCGCTCTTCGTTATCGGGGCGTTCGTGGCCTACGCCTTGGCCTACGCCTGGTACGTCCCCATCGGGAAAGGCGACCGCTTCCTGCTCTCACTCTACGCCCCGCTCGTCTGGAGTCTCGTGGCGGGCGCGGAGAGCATCATCCGCCGCGTCCGGCGCCGCAACGAGTTCCTCTGGATTTGCAAAGTGTATGCGGCTCTCCACCTCGGCCTGATGGGAGCGCTCGGCTGGCGCATCTACGAGCTCGTCCAGATCCCCTACTTTGCCGGGTGAAAACCGCCGAAATCCGCTTGCGCACCCGCCGGATCATGGGATGGTGACCGCCCTCCGCGAGCGGGGGACAATGAGG
>CAZKYJ010000583.1:0-4004 GCA_964556355.1 uncultured Verrucomicrobiales bacterium
ACTAGATTTTCAGTCAATATTTGCACCCTGACCCCTAGTTTTTCTGCGGAACCCGTGGGGGTCTGGATGGTTCCCATTATTCCGTGGTGCCGAGAACGAAGCGGTACTCGGTGCCATCTCGGACGGTGTAGACGACCTCGTCCCCCACCTTGTGGTTCATCCGGAACCAGGTGATCAGCTTGCGGATCGGCATGTGCTCGCCCATCCCACCGATCGCCACGATCTCCATGTCCGGGCGCAGCCCCGACTGGTAGATCGGCCGCTGGCTGGGCGGCCGCCCCATCCACGGCGTGACCGAGAGGCCCTCCCCCTGTTCGAACCGCGGGCCCGGCAGAGGGAAGAACCCCATCGTCGGCCCGACCACCCCGTCGTAGACCGTCTTCCGCCACCAGTTCTCCGTTTCGCGCCAGCCGTCCCCGACCTCCAGCGCCCCGAACTGCGCCGCCCCGTCCCGCAGCCAGCCCAGATGGATGACATCTGCACCGGGACCCGCGCGATGCAAGACCCCACGGAAATCTGCCTGCCCGAACAGCCGCACCCCGTTTGCCATCCCGAGCCGGTCACCTTCTTGCAGGCCCGCCGCCGCCGCGGCGCTGTCCTCCTCCACCTCGATCACGAGGAGCCCGTCGTCGCGATCTAGCAGCATCCCTACGTTTTCCGGCAGCGGCCATGCCCCGCGCAGCTGCTCCACCTGGAACCGGCCCGCGTCCAGCGCCTCCAGGTTCACCATGTCCCCGACCTGGTGGCAATGCAGGCAGGAACCGTGTTCCGGATGCGCCTTCCCTAGCCCGGGGCGCTTGGCCTGCAACAGCGCGTAGCCGCGGGTGTCTTTCGGTTTTCGCGGTTCCCCCGAAGCCTCCCCGCCAGGCTGGCCAATCCCCCAATTCTCCCGCCGCGGGTCGTAGTGATGCTCCAGAACCCGCTTTAAACTCTCCACGAACGCCGCCTCGCTGATGCGGCTCGAATCCGATACGTGGTCCTTACCACCGAAAACCCCGTAGTAGCCCCCTTCCGGCGACAGGAAGAAAGCCCACCAGGAAAGATCCAGATCCTGGTGCGTCCGGTAGGGGAAGTAGCGCTCATCTAGCTCGGCGGCATCCGTCATCCGCACCGTCACAAAACGCCTGAGCAGCGGGTCGAGCGCCCCGCTTCCCTCCAGCACGTTTTTGTCGAACTCCGCACACTGTTCGCAGGGCAAGCACCGCCAGGTCACCAGGAGAGGGCGCCCGGTCTCCCCCGCCTCCTCCAGCGCCTCCCCGAAATCCGTCCGCCAAACGACGGCCCCGCCCGGATCCATCGGCAAATCGCCCCGCCTTTCCCCCAAGACCTCCCGCCAAAGTTCGCGATCCGGTGGTTCCGCACCCGGCGACATCAAAGTGGCAACCGACGATAGGATCAAAGAGGCGACTACTTTCATTTCCCCGTTATGCTGCTCGCAAATCTCCATCGCCGCCAGCAGAAACGAGCGCCCCCGCCACTTGCGCCCCCCCGGAACCACAGTAGAGGCGACGACCGTGGGCGGGACGCGCCGCGTCCAGAACTGCGCCCATAGCCAAATGGACCGATTCCCTCGGACGGCCGATGGGTGAAGCGACACGAATGGTCGGCGGTTCGGGCGGATCGGGACGACCCGAGAAACGGCCGCGCCGATCGGCCGTCGTTTCCGTAGGCGCCCGCGCCGCGGCACCCCAATTCACGCCTTCGGCGTCGTCCGCGGCGTCGCAAAGGTGGCATTGAAATAGCGTGTCCGAGGATTAGTGTCACTCGCCATGATCAAATTCCGATCTTGTGCGGCAGCGGCTGCCGGCCGGGTTCTTCTCGTGGCCCTGGCGTTGCTGTCTCTGGGAACGATGCTGCCTGCCCAGACCGAGGAAAACTTTGTCTCGAGGCAGCAAGGCGCCATCCCGCTGATCCTGACCGCGCCGCACGGCGGGGGCAAAGCGATCCTCGATGTCTCCCCCCGCGACAACCTCGATGACCTCATGGATGGCAACGGGGTCGGTGATGCCTTCACCTTCATCTTGGCGGACGGGATTCGGGCACGCCTTGAGGACATCCTCGGACTGAAACCGTATTTCGTCGCCGCGACCTTCGACCGGCTCTACATCGACGCCAATCGGCCGAAGGAGGACGATGCCGCGTACACGGATCCGGACGCCGAGTTCTTCTACGACGCGTATCACGACACCATCCAGACATATCTCGCCGAGATCCGGCAGGGCTGGCCGGAGGTCGGTGTGCTGATCGACATCCACGGCCAGGGCGAGGCTCCCGCCAGCATCTTGCGCGGGACCAAGGACGGCGCCGCCTTCGCCAAGCTCCGTGCGCTACGGGGGGACGCCGTCCTGAACGGACCCGACAGCATTTGGGGCGAGCTGGCCACCTATGGCTACGACCTGTTTCCCCCGGTCGGCGTGCCGCTCGGGGGCGATCCTGCCGAAGGGTTGTGTGAGGGCCTGAACGGCGCCCACACGATCCAGTTTTACGGGATCGATTACCAGGATCCCGTCACCGGGGAGGATCTCACCGTCAACGCGATCCAGATCGAGACCGGGCGCCACCTGAGGGATCCGACGAACCGCGAACGGCTTATCGAGAGCCTCGCCCGCTCGATCGCCTCGTTTTACCGGCGCTGGATCCAGCCCGGCGATCAACCTAGTTTTTCCACGCTGCTCGAGCCATCCGACAGCACCGCCCTCATGCCGAACCGGCCGGGATCCTCCAGCGGCAGCGCCTTTGCCTCCGGGGACTTCAACCTCGATGGGCTTGCCGACCTCGTGGTGGGACAGCCGGGCAGCGGTGGTCGCGCGCGGATCTACTTCGGGCATCCCAGGGGGATCCTCGCCCCGTTCGGGGTGAACCTTTCGATCGAGAACATCCTCGGCCGGGAGGGAAGTGGGGACAGCCGGTTTGGTGGCGCACTGGCCGTGGGGGATTTCAACGGCGACGGGCGCGACGATCTCGCGATCGGCGCTGGCGGGGAAGAAGAAAACACCGGGAGAGTGGTCGTTCTCTATCCCGATGCGGGAGGACTGGTGTGTGTCGGGTCTGGAAACCCGGCCCAGTTTTCCGTAGAGCTGCTCGAAGCCGCGGGGGTCGGCCTCGCCCCGGCGGACGGCGACCGCTTCGGGGAGGTGCTTGCGGCGGGAGACTTCGATGGGGACGGGCGGGACGACCTGGCGGTCGCCCTCCCCCAACGGGACGCCGCCGCGACAAACGAAGGTCGGGTCGCCGTTTTCTATGGAACCGATGCCGGGCTGATCTCCGTCGTGGGGGAGGTTTTTGAATTCGAAGTGCTTGCCCAGTCCCATGTGGCACGGACCCCGGCGGATTTCGATGCTTTCGGGACGACCCTTGCGGCCGGTGATTTTGATGGCGACGGACGGGACGACCTGGCGGTCGGCATGCCGGGCAAAGACGAAAATGCCATCAACTCGGGCGAGGTGTGCCTCTTCTACGGCACCACCTCCGGATTGTTAGCGCAGGTCACGGCTACGGAACAATCCCCCGACTACGAAATCCTCCACCAGGAGTCCGCGGGAGCCACTTCCGAAACCGGGGACAAGTTCGGTGGCTCCCTGGCGGTGGGCGACTTCGACAGCGACGGGTTCGATGACTTGGCCGCTGGCGTGCCCGGGGAGAGCGGCACGACGATCTCGTCTCATGGGATCGTGGTTGTCTTCTACGGGGGGAGCGACGGCCTGCTCGCCGAACAGAACGGCCCTGGCACCTCGCCCAGCCACGAGCGCCTGGACCAGAGGCAGGCGGGCGCCGCCTCGGAATCTGGAGACGGGTTCGGAACCTCCCTCGCGGCCGGCGACATCAATGCGGATGGGTTCGATGACCTGGCAGTCGGAGTCCCCTACGAAGATGACGTCACCTTCGATGACGGGTTGGTCGTCGTTTTCTGCGGGTCGAGCGACCAGTTCCTCGAGTTCAATGGCTCGACCTTCGTGGCGGTGCGTTCGATCCGTCTATCGGAGCGATCGGCCGGCACCCTTAAC
>CAZKYJ010000584.1:0-3998 GCA_964556355.1 uncultured Verrucomicrobiales bacterium
CTGGCGAGCGAAGACGTCACGGTGGCCGAGGTGCTCCGCGGCGCCAGCTACCAGACCGCACTTTCCGGAAAATGGGGGCTCGGCGAGCTGGGCTCGACCGGCCGGCCTACCCAGCAGGGCTTCGACCACTTCTACGGCTACCTCAACCAGCGCCACGCCCACAACTACTACCCGACCTTCCTGATCCGGGGCGACGAGGTCGTCGAACTGGAAAACAACGTGGCGTCTGAGTGGGCGGAGCACGCGAAGGATGCCCCCGACGACGGGGCCGGGTTCTCTTCCAACAAGGTGCAATACTCCCACGACCTCGTGATGGAAGACGCCTCGGCCTGGCTGGCCGCCACCCGGCGCGACCGGCCGTTTTTCCTCTTCCTCTCGCTGACCATCCCCCACGCCAACAACGAGGCCGGCCGGGTCATCGGCGACGGCCAGGAGGTGCCGGACTACGGGCCCTATACCGACAATGGGTGGACGAAGCCGAACCAAGGTCAGGCCGCCATGATCACACGGATGGACCGCGATATCGGCCGGCTCTTCTCCCAGCTCGAAGAGATGGGCGTCGATGAGGACACGCTCGTCATCTTCACTTCCGACAACGGCCACCACAAGGAGGGCGGCAACGACCCCGAGTTCTTCGATGCCAACGGCCCGCTGCGCGGCATGAAGCGCGATCTTTACGAAGGGGGGATCCGTGTCCCCACCATCGCCCGCTGGCCCGGCACGATCGCCCCGGGGAGCATCTCCCATCATCCCGCATACTTCGGAGATTTAATGGCGACCGCCGCCGAACTCTCGGGTGCGACCCTTCCCGAGGATGACGGTCTCTGGTCCGTCAGCTTCGTCCCGACCCTGTTGGGCGATCCCGGGGCGCAAAAGAGCCATCCCTACCTCTACTGGGTTTTCTACGAGCAAGGGGGCAAGGAGGCGGTGCGGTTCGGCCGGTGGAAAGCCGTCCGGATGGCGATCGGCGAAGGCGAGATGGAGCTCTATGACCTGTCCAGCGACCTCGGCGAATCCACCGACGTGGCCGAAGAACACCCGGATATCGTGGCCGAAGCGGAATCGTTCATGGCGGAAGCCTTCCAGGACGACCCGGATTGGGCGCCACGGGGCAAAGCCCCGAAGTCTCCCGAACCGGGTGATGGCCGCCCCCGGTTCTAGGGGCTGGGCGCGCGCCTAACCCACCGCAAGAGCCGCCCTGATGTAGTAGCGGTAGATCTGGCCGGCGGTCAGGTCGTCGCCGATCTTGGTGTAATAGAAGTAGTTCGCGTAGGCGTAGTAGACGTAGTAGGCGAAGAGCCCAGCGTTGCCATCCGTCGCATAAAACGAATACAGCGCGATCCCCTCGTAGTAGAAGTAGTCGGCGGCGGCCCCGGAGTCGAGGGCGTTGTAGAGCGTGTAGTCGCCGATCGCCTTGTAGTAGTAGTAGGCGGCGATGGCCGAGCGTTGATCGCCGAGCGCAGCGTAGTATCCGTAGAGCGAGACGCTGAGGTTGTACCAGTAGGACCATGTATCGACCGGGGAGCCGTACGGGGGAGCGGAGAGAAAGACGTAGATCGTGGTCGAGCCGTTGCTAGCCACCCCCACGCCCACGTGGGTCTGCTCCGCGAAGAAGCTGTTTTCGGCGAGCACCTGCGCCCGATGGGACGGCGAGCCAACCCATGCCTCGATGGCCCGGGACGCCGACGGGAACCCGTATCCGGTTTCCGAGAAGAGCGATTCGATGTTGTTCCCGTCGGGTGCCGGGTCGTAGAAACTGGGGAGCCGGTAGCCAAACGACTCGGCGATGCGATTCGGGCCGATCCCTTCCGGATTGGTGTGCGAGAAGTAGCCCCGAGCCAAAAGGTCGTCCGCCCTCGCCTGAGCCGCCGCAGCGAGGATGGAATTCTCGAGGAGGCGCGACCGTCCTTGACTCGGATGACCGGTGGCCAGGCTAATGATGGCCGCCTCGACGGCCGGGTGGTCCGCCCGCGCTTCACCAGGCGATCCGAGGGTCACAAGGAGCAACCACGCCGTCGCGGTCGCTCGGATTCGGGAGGAAGACGAGTTCATGGAATTCGCCGTAAATTACGTGCGAAAAATATTGCATCAATAGAATTTATACTAATTATAGGCAAAGGGTGCCGAAAATTTCGGATCCTTAAATGATTTAGCGGGAGGTGGCGCCCTCCGGAGATTGGGGGCGCCGAGGGCGGGGGCAAGGTGCCTCTGGGGGAATTGCCACCCTTACCGGGGGAAGCAACTCTCCGTAGCGAGGTCTGACCGGAGAAGAACCGTGGCGTCTAGAGGGTGCCTGGCTTGTCGAAGAGGTAGTGGGAGACGTGCCACTCCTCACCATGGCGATAGCCCCAGAGCTCGGCGCAGGCCATAAAGAAAATACGCCAGTAGTTCCACCATTTTGTGACCTCATCCCGGCCGTAGGTTTCCGCCAGCAGCGGCAGGATCTCCTGGCGGTGCGCGTCCATGTTCTTCAGCCAGTCCTCGGCGGTGCGTGCGTAGTGAGACCCGTTGACACACCAGTGATTTTGGATCTGGAGGTCGCGCTGGAAGTAGAGAAGGAGGTCGTCTGAGGGCATCTGCCCGCCGGTGAAAAAATAGCGGGACATCCAGTCGTCCGGGCCTTTCACCTCGTAGGGGTAAGCCGCCACCCGGTGGGTAAAGATGTGGACAAAGAGCGTTCCGGATGGTTTCAGCCACCGCGAGATCCGTCCCATCAGGGCCTCGTAGTTCTTCATGTGCTCGAACATTTCGACCGAGATTGCGCGGTCGAACAAGCCGTCACCCTCCCCGGCGTAGTCGACCATGTTGGCCGTCCTCACGGTGAGGTTCGTCAGCCCGCGCTCATTCGCCCGACGGTCGATGAACTGTTTCTGCGTCGCCGAGTTGGAAACCGCCGTGATCGTGGCGTTCGGGTAGTGCTCCGCCATCCACAGCGATAGCGACCCCCAGCCGCAGCCAAGTTCGAGAACACGGTCGCCGTCGGCGAGCCGGGCCCGCTCGCAGGTGAGTTGGAGCATCTTCTCCTCCGCGGCGGCGAGGCTGTCTGACGACGAGTCGTACCATGCGCAGCTGTATTTCAATCGCGGACCTAAGACATGCTCGAAAAACTTTGACGGCACCTCGTAGTGTTGCTCGTTCGCCGCGTCCGTCCTGATTGCGATCGGGCTGGTTTTGAGCTCGCTCACATAGCGCATGATGGCGGTGCGCTGCGCTTCGGTCGTGGGCCTCACGTGCTCTCTTAGTGTCTGTGCCAGTCGGCGCCGGATGCCGAGGCGAACCGTACTGTCGGGAAGCACGCCTTTTTCGAGCAGGGTGTCTAGATTCATGACGATTTTGGGAACCATGGGACGAAGGAGCTCGTCGATTGCTGGTAGCGGATGTAGGTCTCGCCACGCTTTTTCACGGAGAGCTCCTCGGTGAGCGGGATGCCCGTGATTTTGAGGAGGAAGACGAGCATGAGGAGCGGGGCGAAAACTGCGGTCCATCCGAAGGGCGCGGGGAGCGCGATGAGCAACAGTCCCCACCAGAGCAGCGCCTGGAAGAAATAGTTGGGATGCCGGGAGTAGCGCCACAGTCCCGATCTGCAGATCCCGCCGGTGTCGCCGGAGGCCGCTTTCCACCGCTTCAGCTGAGAATCGGCCATGCTCTCCCCGATCAATCCCACGAACCACAAGGCGAGACCGAGATATTCGACGGTCGCAAAAGCGGTCGCCCCGTGGCGAGAAATGAGATAGACGGGAAGCATCAGCACCCAAACGAGAAACCCCTGGGCGAGGAAGAAGGCGAGGAACGTCACCTTGAGGTGTGGTCGCCACCTTTGCCGCAGGATGGCGTAGCGGGGATCCTCATCCGGGTGGTGTTGGGCGACCCGCCGCCAAAGATGGATCCCGAGGCGGAGGCTCCATGCCGAGACCAGCGCCGCGATACCGAGGCGGCGAGGGGGCCACCCGTCTGCCAGCGACGCGTAGATCACGGCGACGCCGGCGAAAGAGAGCGCC
>CAZKYJ010000585.1:0-3986 GCA_964556355.1 uncultured Verrucomicrobiales bacterium
CGGGCACCGTGTCGAGCACGGCGAACGAGGTCTCGGCCAGCCGTCCGTCGGCCTCTCCCCGCACGGTGGCCGTCATGTCGTCGAAGACCGGCGTGGTCCTCGCGAAGCCGTCCGGCCCGATGGAACTGACCGGCCCCGAGACGACCGACCAGGCGACCTCCGTCGCCGGCACCGTCAGCCGCGAGGCATCGTCGAGCTCGAGGAGGGCGGAAAGCTGGTTGCCGAACTCCTCGGGCACCGTCGCCTGCTGCGCGAAAACCTCGAGGGCGATCGGGTCGGTGAGCTGGGCGACGTAGCCCAGCTTGGCGGAATAGGACGGGGACATCAGGACCGGGGCAGAGCCCGCGTCGATGGCCGCGTCGAGCAGGTAATCGGCCGAGGAGGCCTGGGGCAGCCCGCTGACCAGCCCCTCGGGCCGGAGCGCATAGTCGAACGAGATCCGGACCGAGGATGCGGCGATGGCGCGCGCCTCCGCCAAGATCTGAAAGTCCGTAAACCCTTCGAGAATGGCACGCACCGTGAAGCTCGCGTCGAGGAGCACGATGGTCGGGATCGCGGCGCCCGTGCCGCCACCGCCGGAAGCGGCCTCGAAGATGTCGATGATGACGCTGTCGGGATCCGACTCGCTGATCTGGCCCTCCACCCAGACGTTCTCGGGGTCCGAGGACCAGACGTTGTCGATCCAGACCTGGGCATCGGCGGCATCGGCGGGCTGGACCGCCGGATCCTGGAAGATGAAGTCGTAGAACGCGGCGCGGATCCCCTCGGCGGCGAGGGTCTGCCGCAACGCTTCCGCCTGCTGGGCGAAAAGCTGGCAGGGCGTGCACCACATCCCGCAGGTGCTGACCACGTAGACCTCGGCCTTCCCGACTTCCGCATACCAGGTCGTCGCCGTCGGAACGCCCGGCGTCCCCTCGAGGTAGAGGGCCGAGAAGTCCGGCGGACGCTGGCCCACCCCCCATCCCTCGGACACGGACTGGGCGGCCACGCTCGTCCCGAGCAGCACGGAGATCGCTAGGATCAGTTTCATTGGCCGGAATCAGGGTTGGAGAACCTGGAGTTCGTAGGTGATGCGGAACCCGTAAAACCTGAGCAAGCCGTCGATCGACGGGGCGTTCAACTCGACTTGGATCCAGTAGTGGTAGAGGTCGTTGTCGATCCTCGCCCGCGAGGTCGTCACGGGGACGGCGACCGTTCGGATCGCGGTGCTGGCGGCTCCCGGTGGGGTGAAGTCGAGCGCTGCGACGTTCTCCTCCTGAGTCACATTCCATTGGCGCCGCCGCAGCCGGACCTTGCACTCCCCGTAGCTGTTCGCCGTATTGTCAAAAAAGAGGGCGGTGACACCGGATACTCGCGCGAAGTGCGGAAGTCGTACGGGCGCGTTGAAGAAGCTGGTGGTATCGCTCCCCGCCTGCTGGATGTAGCCCAGGCTGGAGGCGAAAAAATCTCGGTTGTCCGAGTTCGGCGTCATCGTGTTCCCAGGGATCTGGTAGGTGAAATCCTCGGTGGTGGGAAACTGGAAGAAGTCGGCCTGGACACCGCCGCTCACGAAGAGATTCCCGGCGAGGGCCTCGCTCCCATCGCCGCTGAAATACCGCGCCAAGCTGATGGAGTTCCCCCCGGCGATCGAGAGCGTATCGGCGGACAAGGATAGCGTCTGGTCGTCGATCCCGGAGAGGTCCACCGAGTTGCCATTGGAGATCGAGAGGGTATCGGTTCCAAATAAGAGTGAGAGCGTCTGGTCGGCGCTCGCCGCCTTGGTTTGCACCGACCCGTCGGGAAAGACGAGCGCACCGGACAGGGAAACGTCTCCGAAAGCGCTCGGTCCTGCGACCGAAAACCCGCCGGACACGCTGGCAGCCGGGGCGTAGCGGGCGGCAATGAGATCAACACCGTCGAAGTCGTTGGCCAGGTAGACCGCCTCTCCGTCGACCGCCACCCCCCCCAGTGCGCTGAGTTCACCAGTGACCGCGGCCAGATCGAGGCGGTCTCGCGAGACGATGGTGAGCGGGTCACTCACATCGAATGTAACCAGGTCATTAATGAATGTGAGGACGAAGGCGATTCCGTCCCGCACCGCTAGTGCAATGGGCCGTCCTACCAATCCCAAGTGGGAACCCTGAGGGATAACCTCCGTGGGATCCGAAACATCGAAGAGCTGGAGCCCCACGGGAAATCCAAAGATGTTCGTAAATGTGACATAGGCAGTCTCGCCGGAGACGACGATTTCGCTCGCCCGATCCATGTTGGTCGCATCCGTATCCATGGCCACGATGGCATCGGGGTTGCTGACATCAAAGATCGCGAGGAGGTCGCTTCCTGGGTCGGCCACGTAGGCGAAATCCCCCTCCACATCGACCGACTCCGGCGAGGCGAGAAATTCCGTTGTATCCCCCCGCGGCGAGATCATCCCATCCTCCCCGACCCCGAAAATCTGCAGCCTACCCGGAAAGCGATCGGCGACGTAAACAAAGTTCCCCTGCACCGCAACCGCGCGTGGCGCCGACAGGTTGGTCGAATTGGCGTCGAGCGCTGTCGGGATGCCCTTGTCCGCGACATCGAAGACGTGGAGCTGACCGCTCACCGAATCGACGACGTAGGCGATGTCGCCTGAAACGGCTACGTCCTCGGGATTCGATAGCCCGGTGCCCACGGAACCGAGCGCCACGATGGATGCGGGATCGGAAACGTCGAAGATCTGGAGTGCTGCCGGCTCGCGGCTGATCACGTAAGCAAAGCCATTTTCCACGGCGAGATCCACGGGATCGCCCGGCGCAGATTCCCCATCGAGCACCTCGAGCACCGGTACCACCGCGGCGCTGGGGGCGGAGTCGCCGAGCACCACCGTCCCGTCCTCCCGCACCGCCACGCGGCTGTCCGAGGTATCGCCCGGCACGCCCAGATCGGTCGCCGCACCTTCGGCCAAGGCGTCTTGAGTGACGGCGTCCATGGCGAGGTCGGCACTCCCGATCGTCCCGTCTTCGATATGATCACTGTTCACCGCCCCGGGGGCGAGGGAGGCTCCGGTGATGCTCCCGTCGCTGACGGCGTCCGCGTGGAGCGCGAAGGGGACCGAGGCGATCGGCTGGTCCGGACTCAGCATCTGGAAGCCGTTCTGTCCGTCATCGAACCAGATCCTCAGGTAGAGGTTTTCCCCGGCGCCCGGCTCGATCGAGCTGGGGAGGGCGTCCATCCCCGGCACCGTCGGGTCGCCGAGCCAGACACCGTAGAGCCCTTTCGATACCCCGATCGAAACCGCGACCGCCGGCTCGCCCACGGCGCCCGGGCTCGTCGACGCGTTCGACCAGACCGCGGTCTCGTTCCCCGACGCGTGGTCGTCGTCCGAGTCGAAAAAGAGGAAGAACTTGAACTGGCCGGTGCCATCAAAATTGACGCCTCCGCTAGCGATGCGCCCCTGGTGGGGGATGGAGCGGGGGATCTCCGCCTGGATAGGGCACACCGCGAGCAGACCCGCGATCGAGAATGCTCGAAAGAATCTCATCGTAAAACAACAGGGTTCCTGCCGTTATATCACGCCGGGGCGAGCGTGTCAGTGAAATTCTGAGCTTGATGAGCCGAGCGTGACACACGGGAATTGCCGGCTTGATCACGAGCGCCTGGGCAGCGGCTCAAAGAGTGAGCCGGAGAGACGGATCTAACAGTGCCTTTGCCGTGGTCCCGCTGATGATTTCGCGCGCACGGTGCTCAGTGCCACTGATCAGGGGCGGGTAGCCTCGGTGCACGGGGGCAAAGGGGAATCGGGACACTTGACAAGACTTCCCTTCATGATTGAATTCCAGAGGATCTGCTCCTGTCGAGCTTCCCTCTGACTCATCGTCGCCTGACCGGCGGTGGTCAGAGACCGAGGTGGCAGGGTCAGGGATTAGTTATTGCAGTTTTTCCTAGCAGCCGACGGGGTTGAAGAGGGGATTTGTTCGCATTAGCACCGCATGGTTCCAGGCCTGCACCGGGCAGATTGGAGCTAT
>CAZKYJ010000586.1:0-3983 GCA_964556355.1 uncultured Verrucomicrobiales bacterium
GGTCACTTTCGAGCGGAGGATCTTCGGGTGCCGGTGATCGTCGCGGAGGTAGATCCCCTGCCGGTAGATGTTGAGCAGGATACCGACCCCGATGAAACAGCAGAGCAAGTTCGATCCGCCGTAGCTCACGAAGGGGAGCGGCAGCCCCTTGTTGGGCAGCACCGCCGTGGTCACCCCGATGTTCAGTACGGCCTGCAGCGTGATCATCAGCACGATCCCCACGGCGAGGAGCTTCCCGAAACGGTCCGGGGCGTGCAGCGCGATGACCGATCCGGCGACGAGCAACAGCACGAAAAAGAAGACGACGAGCAGCGTGAACGGCAGTCCGAGCTCCTCACCCACCATGGGGAAAATGAAGTCGGTGTGGGCGAAGGGGAGATAGAGCATCTTCTGCCGCCCGTTCCCCAGCCCGAGGCCGCCGGTCCCGCCGGAGCCGAAGGCGAGGAGGGCGTGCCACTGCTGGTAGCCAAAGCCGTCCTTGTGCAACTCGAGATCCAAAAATGCCAGAAAGCGCGCCAGGCGGTTCGGGATGAGCCAGACCGCGCAGCCAAGGGCGACGGCTGCCGCGGCCACCCCCCCGCCGAGGGCGATGGTGGGAGCCCCCGCCACATACATCACTCCGAAAGCCGCGGCCGCGAGGAGGGCGGCCGTCCCGAGGTCGACCTCCGCGCCGATGAGCACGACCGGCACGGACACCAGCAACAGAGGCACCACGAAACCGCGAACGAGCGTGCGGCTTTCTTCTGCGTAGCGCGCATACCACGCGGCGAGGCACGCGATCCCCACGATCTTGGCGAGCTCTGAAGGCTGAAAGCGGAACGCGCCGAACCCGATCCACCGGGCGGCGCCGTTGATCTCCCTCCCGATCCCGGGGACGAAACAGGCGGCCAGCGCGAGGACGGCGAGGACATACCAGAACTTCGCCCCCTTCTCCAGCCAGTGGTAGTCCCACGCCGCCAGGATCCCGCAGGTGAGGATGCCCACGACCAGCCAGGCGGCCTGGCGTTTGACGTCATAGTAGACATCGCCCACGTGGTTCACGCTGAAGGCGCTCGTGCTCAGGAGCATCACCATCCCCAGCGTGACCAAAAAGATCACGCTGAAGACGAGGAGGAATGCGCTCTTGCTGGCCATGGCCTGACTCCCGCTAGTTGGCGACCGGGATCTTGAGCTGCTGGCCGGGGCGCAGCGAGCGGGCATCGACCGCGTTGACTTTGAGGATCTCCTCGTGGCTCACCCCGAACTTCCTCCCGATGCCGTAGGCGGTATCTCCCTTCTCAACGGTGTAGAGTTTCACCATTCCGCGCACGCGCTTGTCGGGCTCCGGCGCGGGCTGGACATCCGCCGTAACGGGGGCAGGCCCCGGAGGAGCAACCTGGCTGCCCGGCGTCTGGCTGGTGGGGCGCACGCCACCGATGACGGGCGTCGCCCGGGGAACATCGGCGACCGGGGGCGGCGCGGATTCGGCGGCGAGCCGGGCGCCGGGAGAATCCGGACGGTTGTTGGGCTCGATGGTCGTCCCGCGGGAGTCGGCGATGAGCGCCTCGACGTCCTCGGACTGGCTCGCTTTGATCTGCCGGTTCGGAAGGTAGAGGATGAGCCCCGGGTAGAGCTTGTTCCCGGCGTCGAGACCGTTGAGCCTCTCAAGCTCATCGACCGATACCGTGAACCGGCGTGCGATGGCGAGCAACTCGTCGCCGGACTGGACGCGGTAGTGGCGCAAGCCGTCAACCGACGGGTCCCCGATACGCGGCTGCTGGGGCAGGGTTTCGGTGAGCCCCATCGTCGAGCCCCCGCCGACGGGCGCGAGCGGCGTCGGGTCGGCGGCCTCGGCGGTGGCCTCGTCGGGATTGAGCATCTGGAAGGCCAGCATCCCGCCGACCGCCACGACGTGGAGGAGCAGGACGACGGCAAAGACTCGGGAGAGCCGGATATTCGGCACTTCGGTGTCCCATTCGTCCTCTTGGGTAAGGTGGATGGTTTCGCTCTGGGTGCGGGCGCGGAGTCGGCGAAGGACTCCGGATCCCTTGCGCTTCTTTGCGCCGGACTGCTTCGGTGGTGCTGGCTTGCTCATGGTTCTGTGTTGGCTGGAGTTAGATTCGTTCAATGGGGAAGACTCAAGGATCGGGGGTGGCCCGGAGGGCCTGGACGGCCGCCCGGAAGCGCTCGCCCCGCTCGGCGTAGCCGCTGAACATGTCGAAGGACGATGTCCCCGGAGAAAAGAGGACCTTGTCACCCTCACCCGCGAGCCGCGACGCCATCCCGACCGCATCCTCCAGCGAGGCCGCGACGGCGGGAGGCGCAGCGCCGTTCGCCCAGTCGGACTTCAGTTGGCCCGCGATCTCACCGATGGCCACGACGCCGCCGGTGCGCTCGGCGACAAGGTCCGCCAGTGGCGTGTAGTCGAGGCCCTTGTCCTTCCCGCCGGCGATGAGGATGACCCGGCCATCCAGCGATCGCAGCGCGCTTTCCAGCGCGTGAAGGTTGGTCGATTTCGAGTCGTTGATAAACTCGACGCCGTCGATGGTCGCCACGATCTCGCAGCGGTGGGCCGACGGGATGTAGTTGGCGAGCGCCCCCGTCATGGCGGCGAATGGGATGCCTCGAACGTGGCCGACCGCGAGGGCGGCCATGGCGTTCTCGATATTGTGGCGCCCGCATAACCGGGTCTCGGCCATGTCGAGAACCGGCTCGCCATGGAACCGGACCTGCGTTCCATCGAGGACGAAATCGGCCTTGGCATCATAGGAAGAAAACGTGAGTTTCCGCGCGGCGAGCGACCCGAGGTCGACGGCCGCCTCCCCCGCCCGAACGATCGCCCAGTCCTCGGCGGTCTGGTTCTCGAAGATGCGGAGTTTGGCGGCGCGGTAAGCCTCCATGTTCGGGTGGCGGTCGAGATGGTCGGGGGCAAAATTGAGCCACACGGCGATCTCTGGACGGAAGGTTTCGATGAGCTCCAGCTGGAAGCTGCTGGCCTCGGCGGTCAGGATGTCGTAGACCTCGTCCCGGAGCGCGACGGAGCTGAGGGGCTCTCCGTAATTGGCGCAGGCCAGCGTGCGGTGGTGGGCGCTGTTGAGCGCGGTGGCGATCAGCTCGGTCGTCGTCGTCTTGCCATTGGTCCCGGTGACGGCGACGAACGGGGCCTCGATCTCCGATGCGCCAAACTCGAACTCTCCGATGACGCGGATCCCCCGCTGGATGAACTGCCGCGCGATCGGCCAGGCCGGGTCGATCCCGGGGCTCGAAACCACGAGGTCAAAGTCGCGGGCGACGTCCAGCGCCCCCTGGCCGACGATCGCGGAGAAGCCCTCCGGGGGCACGGAGATCCCGGAGTCGATGACGGTGACGTCCGCCCCGCGCGCGCACGCCAGGCGTGCCGCGGCGAGCCCGCTGGCTCCCGCACCAAGGACGGCGATCTGTTTTCCGGTGTAGTTCACGGCGGGTGGGGTAGACGGGGCAGGGTTAGCGAAGCTTCAACGTGGCGAGGCCGATGAGGGCAAAAATAATCGACATGATCCAAAAGCGGACGATGACCTGAGACTCCTTCCACCCGCTCAGCTCGAAGTGGTGGTGGATCGGCGACATGGCGAAAATCCGCTTGCCGCGGAGCTTGAAGCTGGCCACCTGGAGGATGACCGACATCGCCTCCATGACGAAGACACCACCGATCACCACGAGGAGCACCTCCTGCTTCGTGCAGATGGCGACGATGCCCAGCATGCCCCCGAGGGCCAGCGAACCGGTGTCTCCCATGAAGACGCGGGCGGGGTGGCAGTTGAACCAGAGGAACCCCATCCCCGCCCCGACCAGCCCGAAACACATGATGGCGAGCTCTCCCGTCAGGGCGTTGTTCGGCATGAGGAGATAGTTCGCGGCGACAGCGTTGCCGACGATATAACTGAGCAAGCCGTAGGTGAATGCGGCGGTGATGGTGCACCCGGTGGCCAAGCCATCGAGGCCGTCGGTGAGGTTCACGGCGTTGG
>CAZKYJ010000587.1:0-3974 GCA_964556355.1 uncultured Verrucomicrobiales bacterium
CGGCATCCCCATCTTCTCGAGGTCCAGCACCGCGTCAATGGCTTCGAGTGGGGGCTCGACGGATGGGTCTACGCGGCCAACGGCGACAGTGGCGGCGAGGTGCGCTCACTGAAGACGGGCGCCATCGTGAGCATCTCCGGGCGCGATGTCCGCTTCCGGCCCGATTCCGGCGAGGTGGAGGCCGTCTCCTCGCAGTCGCAGTTCGGCCGGCGCCGGGATGATTTCGGGAACTGGTTCGGGAACAACAACCCGACATGGCTCTGGCACACCGTGCTCCCCGAGCACTATCTCGCCCGCAACCCGCGGCTCGCGGTCAAGGGAACGAAGAAGGCGCTGGCCAACTACGAAGGCTCCTCGCGGGTTTTCCCGATGAGTCGCACCGTCGAGCGCCCCAACCAGCCGTGGTCACTCAATCACGTCACGAGCGCTTGCAGCCCGACGCCCTACCGCGACACCCTTTTCGGCGATGGGTTTAGTGCCAGCGTCTTCATCTCGGAGCCGGTGCACAACGTCGTCCACCGGGAGATACTCCGCCCGGATGGCGCGAGTTACCAATCGGTCCGAGCGGCGGGCGAGGAGGATTCGGAGTTCCTCGCCTCCCGCGACCCGTGGTTCCGCCCGACGACCCTCAAGGTCGGGCCGGACGGCGCGCTCTACGTGGCGGACTTTTACCGCTTCATCATCGAGCACCCCGAGTGGATTTCCCCAGAAACCCAAGCCCGCCTCGACCTGCGCGCCGGTGACGACCGCGGACGGATCTACCGGGTCGCGCCGCGCGCCACCCCGAGGCGGGAAGTGCCCGATCTCTCTGTATTGTCGACCGCGGATTTGGTTGCGGCGATGGACAGCGGGAGCGGCTGGCAACGGGATACTGCCCAGAGGCTGCTCTCCCACCGGAAAATCGATTCCGCCGCCGCCGAGAGAGTGGCTCTGATGGTGGCACCGCGCTATTCGCCTCGCGTCCGGGTGCAGGCGCTGGCCACTCTCGGGATGTTTGGAGCCCTCACCGAAGACGTGCTAGCCGTCTCTTTAGGCGACCCCGATCCGATGGTGAGAATCGAGGCCTTGCGGCAATGCGAGTCACTCGCGGGGGAAACACGCCCGAAACTGTTCTCCCGCGTGGCCGCCCTGGCGACGGACGGAGACCCGCGCGTGCGCCTGCAGGCGGCGTTCACCCTCGGGGCGTGGCCTCGCGAGCTTGCCGAACCCGTGCTTGCGGGCATCGCGGCGCGCGACCGCGATGACCCATGGATTCGCCCGGCGGTCATGTCGTCGCTCCCTCCGGAGAGCGAGGTGTTCGCGGCATTGGACGCCGAGGACGAATCCGCGATTGTCGCCGCGGAACTACCCGTGACACCGAGTTCGCGCGACCGGGCAGGGGTGATCGATGGCTACCATGGGATCGACCGTCGCGACGGCGATCCAGGGCGCGGGCGCGCACATTTCCAAGCACTCTGTGCGATCTGCCACCGCTCCGGCGGAGAGGGGGTGGAGGTCGGGCCGGATCTTGCCATGGTCAAAGGGAAGCCCACCGATTGGTGGGTCGGGGCCATCCTCGATCCCGGCGCGGCGGTGGAAGCCCGCTACGGGGCGTGGACGGTGACCACGAGATCGGGAGAAACGATCTCGGGTATCATCGCCGCCGAGACTGTCAATAGCGTCAGCTTCCGCCTGCCGGGAGGGGTAGAAACCGCGGTGCTCCGCGAGGAGATCGACGAACTGGCCCCGGCGGGAACGTCGATGATGCCAGCCGGTTTTGAAGCGGCTCTCGATCGGCAAGCGATGGCTGATTTGTTGGCATTTTTGGCCGTGTTCAACGACTAGCATGCCGCCGCTTCGGGGGCTCTCCGATCCACTCGCCGGCCTGGATGATCGGGTAGCGGCTGACGATGCCGTTGGGGATCTGCTCGTTGCCGCCCTCGACCTGGTAGGCAAATTCCGGGCCGAAGGCGAGATCGACGAAACCACGGAGGTCGGCGCTGGAGTTGGTGCCGTAATTGAACTCTTGGATGAGGGCGATATCTGGATCCAATGCTTGGAAGATGCGGATGCCATCACCGGGGGCGTAGGACTGGAGGTTCCCGCTGGTGGTGTTGGCCGCCATGATACGGACGATCTCGTCGGCACGGGCGCTCCCCATACCGGGAAACGCCGCGAAGAGCGCGGCGCGGACAACGGTGCACAGGATGCGGCGCGCACGCCGGGGAGGGGAGGCGGGTCGGAGCATGGATGGTTGCTGGAAATTCCGGTGCCGGTTGAGTGGCGGTGCTTGGACCGGGAATGATGGCCGGAACGGGGCATCAACGCAAGCGGGTGACGCCGCGCTCAGGAGGCGGGCGTCCGCCGGGAATCGCGAAGGAGCATCCCGAGTCCGAAAAGCAAAATGGCCAGGCCGCCGAGGGTTCCCGCCGGGGCGATGATCCTACCTTGCGGGTGGCTGTCCCACTCGCCCTCGCTACTGCCGCCCGCGAAATGTGCGAAGACAAAAGCACCGCAGCCGAGCACGGCGAGCCCGACCCCGTTCGCCATCCATTTCCGCCCCCGCGCCACCAGTGCGCGCCCGGACCAAGCCCCAGCGACCGCGGGGCCAGCAATGCAAACAATGGTGCCGACGATCGCCGCGACCCTGGCAGCGATGCGGTTGTCGACGTATCCGAAGAGCGCCCCGAGGTGCAGGGCGATGGTGCCGAGGAGCGCGATGGCTAGCGCCGGAGGAACACTCCGGATCACCCTCCAAAACGAAGGCATCGGTTCATCGCGGCAACAGTCGTAGGCGAGAGGCGTGTCCAGGGAGGCGGCAAGTTCGGCCGCACGAGATTCGGCGACGGCGACGTCGATGTGCTGCCCTGCGAAGCCGTGGTCATCGGAGTCGAAGAGGAGCGCGCATTGGCCGTCGTCGAAACAGGCGTCGAGCTGGAGGCGCGCGGGGGCTGAGCGCAGCGCGAGATGATCGAGGCGCCCGAGAGGCCATGACGAGACCAGGCTCGCAACCCGTTGATCGACAGCCGATCTGCCCCAGTCGATGGCGGTCCGGCGGCGGGGTTGCATCCCGTGGAGGAGGGCGGCCACAGCGAGTCCACACAATGCCCCGGATGCGGCAAGACCAGCCACGCGGTCGTCCGTAGCGATCTCCCATCCCCGGGTTGTCCAACCGACGATGGCGATCGCCAACCCCGCAGCGACGACGGCGGCGGTGCCCGAGAACCGGTGGGAGATGGCAGGGCGAACGATCTCGACGCGCAGCCCGGGGCGCCAGGAATGCCCCCCGCCGAGCGCCGGGGCGTCGCCCGTTCGCCGCGGGCGTTTCCGGGTGCCGACGCGGTGGCTTCGGAACCGTGCCCGGAACGCTTCGGGCGTGTCCGCCTCGTCTGGGGGATCGATCTCTTCGTGCGGCGGCGGTGCCGGTTCTCCCCCGGCTTCCTCCGGATCCGCGTCGCGGGTCATCGCGGTCACTTCGTCGAAGAGTTCGACGGCATCGTGTGCCGCCGCCAGAGTCTGTTGTTGCTGGAGTTCAAGCTCATCCGGCAGGCGTCCGCTCTCGTCGCGGATCGAATCGAGGTCTTCGGACGCTTCGCGCATCAGTTCGAGCCCCTTGCGCAGATGGTAGCGCGCCTTGGCCATGAGAATCTCGATGTAGAGAAGGAACGCCCAGACGAGAAGGCACGGGGCGGCGATCACGACGAGCACGATTCCCAAGAACTTGAACAGTTCGGCGTGGACGATCACCCCGGAGATGGGAGCGGGATCGAAATCCGCGGCGATCATCACCGCCCCGATGGCACCCATGCTCACGAAGAGGAGGAAACCGATCAGCCGGGATCGGAGCTTGCCGCCGTCGCTGTCGGATTCGCCCATCCTGATCCGGCGCCAGTGTATCATTGTTCCCCCCGTTCGGCATAGGCGAATCTCGAGGGCTTCGGATCCCTGAACATCCGCACCGCCAATGACGGCGGGGGCGGAATCCGCGGTCGGCT
>CAZKYJ010000588.1:0-835 GCA_964556355.1 uncultured Verrucomicrobiales bacterium
CTGTCCCTCGGCGTCTCCGGCGTGCACTACCCGACGGTCGTCGGGCGGCCATCGACACCGAAGCGGCAGCGGAGTTTGACGAGATCCTGCACGATTGCAACCCGGAGCAACTCGCGCCAGGCCAGTTCAAGATGCGGGGTGACCTCACGGGGTATCTCGCCGAGTCAACCCGGTTCTACGGGGGCGCACTCACGGATGATTCCGCCGATCATTTCGTGATTCCTGATATTCGGGAAAAACTTATTAAAGTTCTCCGACCCTATCAACTGCAAGGGGTTCGATGGATGCTCGGTGCCGCGATTCGCGGCGGAGGCGCGATATTGGCCGATGAAATGGGCTTGGGAAAAACCGTCCAGATCCTCGCCCTGCTCGACACGCTCGCCCGCGCCCGGGAAGCCGGGAGCGAGCGGTCGCTCGCCCTCGTCGTCTGTCCGACCTCCCTCCTGGGGAACTGGCAATCGGAGGCCGAGCGTTTCACCCCGGATCTCCGGGTTAGGGTGATGCACGGAAGTGGGCGCGGGGAGCATTTCGCCAACCTTGCGCAGTCGACCGATCTCGCCATTACCAGCTACGGCTTGCTGGCGCGCGACATCGACCGCTACCGGTCGATTCCATTGGCGGTCGCCGTGCTGGATGAGGCGAGCTTCATCCGGAACCCCTACACCAAGAACGCCAAGGCGGCTCGTCGGCTCGATGCGCCGGCCCGACTGGCGCTCACCGGAACACCGATTGAGAACTCGGTCGTGGATCTCTGGTCGATCATGCGCTTCGTTCGCCCCGGCTACCTCGGGCGGCGCGATGAGCTCCGCGAACGCTTCGAACGCCCCATCCGCTC
>CAZKYJ010000588.1:845-3970 GCA_964556355.1 uncultured Verrucomicrobiales bacterium
GCCGAGATTGGCGGGGCTCCGCCATCGGAACAGCGGCGCCTCACTTGGAGGATGAAACCATTTCTCCTCCGGCGCCTCAAGGCGTCCGTCGCCAAGGATCTCCCCGAAAAGATCGAGCAGACCGTGCTGTGCGATCTCAGTGATGCCCAGCGAGAGACCTATCGGCGGATCCTTGAAGAAGGTCGTGAAAACGTGCGCCAGGCAGTTCGACGACAGGGGGCGGCGAAAGCGAGGACGAGCATGTTGACCGTCCTGCTGAGGCTGCGCCAAGTGGCCTGCGATCTTCGCCTGCTCGGCGGCGATATCGCCGAGCAGGCTTCCGAGTCCGGTAAGGCAAGGGCGCTGGCGGAACTTCTTCGGGAATCCATCGAGGGCGGCCATCGCGTCCTGATCTTCTCGCAGTTCGTCCGGATGCTCGACCTGCTCAGGGCGGGGCTGGAAGAACAGGGGATCGACTTCGGCTACCTCGACGGTTCGACGCCCGCGGCGGAGCGCGCAGCTCAGGTAGCGAGCTTCCAATCTCCCCAATCGAAAAAAAGCGCGTTCCTTATCAGCTTGAAGGCGGGGGGTTACGGCCTCACGCTGACGGCGGCAGACACGGTGATCCATTTTGATCCGTGGTGGAATCCGGCGGTTGAGGCGCAGGCGACGGATCGCGCCCACCGCATTGGCCAGAAGAAGGTGGTGACCTCCTACAAACTGATCAGCAGGGGCACGGTGGAGGAAAAAATTCTCGCGCTGCAGAAGCAGAAGCGTAATCTTTTTGATGCGGCCGTCGATGATCAGAGCCCGATGATGACCGGGCTCGACACCAAAGACTTGGAATCTCTCCTAGAAATCTAAGATGTTTTCAATATTATGAATCGTGTAATAAATTCGGTATCCCGTTCTTTGTTAGCGAGCAGCGTGTTCCTCGCCGGGATCGCGAACGGGTTTGGGGCGGATTCGCCAAAGGCAACGGTGATCGGGGTGGCGAAAGCGCTGCGCGAAGGTGACACCGCGAACTTCGTGGCGGGTTTTGATGCGACCCCAAAAGAAGTCGACTTTCTCGCGGCTCTCGGCGGGTTTTCCGAAGCCGCCATCTTGTTCCGGAACCGGTTCGCCACCACTTACGGGATCGACTACTGGACGGCGCTTCAAAACGCTAAGGATCCGCCGGGCGCGCACGATTTTTCGTTCACCCACGTGACGACCAAGCAGATGGAGGAGCTCGAAAAGCTCGATGACGCCACGCTCCGGGACGAAAGGATCGTCAAGCTGCCCAACACCGAAACCGAACAGGTGCTTATCGAGAAAGACGGCCAGTGGCTGATCGACGCCACGACCATGCTTCCAGAGCACCAATCGATGGAACTGGCCACCGATCTCATCAACAAGATGGCGGCGATCGTCTCCAGCTACTCGGCGCTCATCGGCACCTCGATCACGACATCGGGCGCGCCGTCTTCGAACTGCAGAACGGACCGTCGCCGACACCCGCGAGAATCGATTTCTCAAAGCTCGGTAATCCGATCGATAGCCAGGCAGATCCTGCGGCGGTCGAAGACGACTCGGCCGCGGACGATTAGGCGGCTAGCCTAAGCAGTGCTCCCCAGGTGCGCGCGATCAATAACTGCATACAATGCATGTAATGCGAAATAGATTGGGGTGTGGTCGGGGGTCGCTCGCTTCTGTCCTTCCAGCCACTGGTGGGTTTGCGGATGCCCGTGGATGCGCGCGATCGCTTATTCGAGGATTGACGCTCTCCCGATGCCGTGTCGTGTCGAGGTTGGGCGGATTGTTCGGGAGTTAGCCGATCGCGGCGAGAACCTTGGCTAGTGCCGTCGGATACGCTTCGTGCTCGGCTTCCTGGATCCTGGCAAAAAGGCTTTCGGCGGTGTCGTCCGGCAACACCGGCACCCGGCGTTGCTCCAGGATCTCCCCGGCGTCGATCTCGGCCGTGACCGTATGAACCGTGCATCCCGCCTCGACATCGCCCGCCTCGAGAGCCTTCACCCAGGCGTCGCGCCCCTTGTGCTTCGGCAGCAGCGACGGGTGGATATTGAGCACCTTGCCGGGAAACGCTTGGAGCACCGGGGCTTTGATCACCCGCATGAATCCCGCCAGGGCCACGATGCTGCACGCCGCCGCTTTAAGCCGGTCCGCGATTTCTTTCTGCGCCGGATCCGCGAGCCGGTTCGGATGATCGCCGGGATCGACGAAGACGGCATCGATCCCGCGGGAGCGCGCACCGGCCAAGATCGGCGCCTCCTCGACATCGGAAATGACGAGCGCCACTTCCGCGTTCAAGGTGCCCCGCTCGATGGCCCGGCAGATGGCGTCAAAGTTCGACCCCTTGCCGGAACCGAGCACGCCGATTCGCGGCTTTCGTTGGCCGTCCGTGCCCATCTTGGCGAGTGTCGCGGTCGTGGATTTCCCCGCGACGAGGCTCAGGATGTGGATTTCCGTCCCCGCCGCCTCCAGCGCGCCCCGTTCTTCAGGGTTGAGGGACTCGACGGTGTAGTCTCCGCCTTTCGCATAGACGTGCGGCTGCAGCGCCTCGATGACCGCCGTCGAGCGCACCCCATCGAAAACGACGACGCCGTCCACCGATTCGAGCGCCGCCATCACCTCCGCGCGGTCGGCCTCGTGGTTGATCGGGCGTCCCGCCCCCTTCAGCGCGCGGACGCTGGCGTCGCTGTTGAGCCCGACCACCAAGGCATCGCCCAGCGCCTGCGCCTCCGCGAGGTAGCGCACGTGCCCCGCGTGAAGGATGTCGAAGCACCCCGTGGTGAAGACCACCCGTTTGCCTGCCGCGTCCAAACGAGCCCTCAGCGCGCGGGCCTCCTCCAATGTTCTGGCTTTCTCCCTCATGATTTCCGTCCATCATGACCTGACAATCGAAATTATCCATCCTACACTCGCCGCCATGCACGACCCCAGAATCGACCAGCTCGCCCGCCAGCTCATCGGCTACTCCACGAAGGTGAAGCGCGGCGACACCGTCTTCATCGATGTTTTTGACGTCTCGGACGCCGTGGCCATCGCCCTCGTGCGCGCCGCTCGGAAAGCCGGGGGCATCCCCGTCGTCCAGGTAAATTCGTCCGCCATCTCGCGCGAGATGCTCATGGGTGCCACCGATGAGC
>CAZKYJ010000589.1:0-3965 GCA_964556355.1 uncultured Verrucomicrobiales bacterium
GGCTGGCGCCCTCGATGCGCGCAACTTGCACAGCCACCACCCCCGCATCACCTTCCCCGCAATCCGCCTCTCCTGCACCTTGATCGAACCCCTCCAGAGCGACAGCATTCTTCTGGCCGATATCGCCGGAGCGCCGGATGCCGATGACCACTTCCACGTCTGGTGGCTCGGGCAGTCAGGATTCCTGATCAAGTTCTTGGGCCGGCTCCTTCTCTTCGACCCCTACCTTTCGGATTCGCTCACCCGGAAGTATGCGGGAACCGACAAGCCGCACACCCGGATGACCCGGCGATGCCTCGATCCGGCACGCCTGCGGGAGTTGCCGATTCCCCTGGCGGCGGTCACGTCTAGCCACAACCACACCGACCATCTCGATGCCGAAACGCTCCTCGCCTTGGCACCGGCAGAACTCGTGCTCCCCGAAGCCAACATCGGCTTCGCGCAAGGGCGGCTGGGTGCGGGGAGCGGCTACCGGTTGCACGGCATCTCACCGGGCTCCGATCCCGCTCCCCTCGGGCCGTTCCGTATCGCCGCCGTTCCCGCCGCCCACAACGCGGTGGCGCCGGAGTTTATTGGCTTCGTGGCGAGCTTCGGCCCGTTCACCGTCTACCACTCGGGCGACACGTTGTGGCATGACGGCCTCGTCCCCGCCCTGCTCCCCCACGCGCCCTACGACATCGCCTTTGTGCCGATCAACGGTAACGACCCCGCCCGCCGGGTGGCGGGGAACCTCAACGGCACCGAAGCCGCCGCCGTCGCCCGAGCCATCAATGCGCGGCTGGCGGTCCCGCACCACTTCGACATGTTCGCGTTCAACACCGCCACGCCTGACGAGTTCGTGACTGCCTGCGAGCGGATCGGCCAAGCACAGCGCGTGATGCGGGTCGGCGAGAGGCTGACGATCGCGGTCCCGCCCGGGAAGTAAGCGATTGCGCCGCTCCACCGGCGGGCGTCTACTGCGCGAGATTTCCCTCCGCGAGATGGACGCTCCCGCTCCCAGCCCCTCCCCCGCAAAGGCGGACGCATTCTGGGCATTCCTGTCCTTCCACCCGAACGACAACGAGGGCATCGGCCACCAGTGGGCGACATGGCTCCGGCACGCCATCGAAAACTACCCGGTGCCTCCCGGGCTCGTCGGCACCACCAATGAGCGGGGTGACGTCATCCCGGAGCGCCTTTCGCCGGTCTTTCTCAACGCCCGAAGCCGCGAGCCCGAATCCCTGTTGCCCCCGCCGGTCGCCGCTGCACTTGAAGGTTCGAAAATCCTCCTCGTCATCTGTTCGCCGCGCGCCGTGGAGAGCGACCACGTCGCGGCCGAGATCGTCAGGTTCAAACAACTGGGGCGCTCGGATCGCGTCTTGGGTGCGATGATTGCCGGCGAGCCCAATGCCTCCCGGGACCCCGCGAAGCTTGGTGTGGCCGAGTGTTTTCCGGAAGCCATCTGCCACCCGGTCGGCGCGGGCGGAGAGCTCGATCGCCAACGGCTGGTCGAACCGATCGCGGCAGATTTCCGGCTGCCCGACGGCTCCGCGGGAAGCACATCTCCCGAAAAAATCGACCGCGCGCGCCACGAGCTCGCCAAGCTCAAAATTGTCGCCGGCATCTTGGGCGTTCCCCTCGGGACCTTGACCAAGCGGGACGAGGCCTACCAACTCGCCCGGGCTCGGCGGAGGGGTCGCATCGTCGGAACCGTCGCGGTCGCCCTCGGGATCTTCACAATCGCCGCCCTCGTCACCGGCGGCGTGGCGCTCGCGAAGAAACGCGAGGCCGTCCGTGCGCGGGCAGCCGCAGAAGCACTCATTCAAGAAACCGTCTTTGACTTGCGCGAGAAACTCGAGCCCATCTCCCGGCTCGATCTCCTCAGCGACGTCTCGGCCATCGCTTCCGACTACTTCGACGCCACACCCGAAGTCACCGGAGACGACGCCCACCGCGTCGCGCTTCTCACCAGCGCCGGGAACGCCGCCATGGCCGAGGGCGATTTCGCGACGGCGCGCTCCTCGTTGACCGAAGCTCTCGAGATCCTTCAACAGCAGGCCGCGGAAGATCCGGGCAACGCGTCGCTCGTCTACGATGTCGCCAGCACCCAATCGACCCTCGCCAATGTCGCCAGTTCTACCTGGGACACCGATACCGCCATCGCATTCTACCGCGCGGCAGAGGAGACGCTCCGTGGCACAGCGCCCCCCCCGGACGAAGCGCTCAAGTTCCTCGACGCCGAAGTGTATCTCGCCAATTCGCTCGGCAACACGCTCTCGGCGACCGGCGATCTCGCTGGTGCCGAGACGGCGTACCGCGCGGCGGCCGAAGCCGCCTCCAGGATCGTCGAAATCGATCCGGGCAATGGCACGGCCCACCGCTCCGCCGCCAATGCCTCCGCCAGCGTGGCCGGGGTCTTGCGGCTCAAAGGCGAGCTCGACGAGGCGAGCGCCATCCTCGAGGACGTCGTCGCACAAATCCGCGAGGCGGCGGCGAGCGCTCCCGAGGCCTCCGTATTCCAATCCGACCTCGCCCAGGTGTTGCAGATGGAGGCGGACATCGCCAAGACGCGCGGCGCCAACGAAGAGGCGATCGCTAGCTACCAGGAGGCGATCGACATTTTCGAAGCTCTCCACGACGGCTATCCGGACGAGCCCGGATTCATCAGCCAACTCGTCTTCGCCCACGATCGCCTCGCCGATTTCTACCGCGACGCGGGCGCGCTCGATCTCGCCCACCCCCCGACGGAAGCCGCCCTCGATTTCGCCAGCTCACTCGTCGGGCTAGCTCCCGACAATCCGTTTTTCCAGCTCTGCCTGGCCACCGCCGAGAACGACCGGGCGCTGCTTCTCTTGGAGGAAGGCGACCACGCCGCAGCTCTCGAACTTCTCGACAAAGTGTTAGTCGTCATCGAGCGCGCCGCCATCGAGCAGCCGAAATACCTTGAGTTGCAGGTCGCGCTGGCCGCCCTGCACACCTACCGGGGCGAAGCCCTAGCCGCCACCGGGCACGTGGACGAGGCGCGCGATTCCTTGGAGAATGGGATCGCCCTCCGCGAATCGCTCGCCGCCACCTCGCGGGCGAACGTGGATTGGCGCCGGAACCTCTGGACGTCCTACCAGCTCCTCGGCGAGTTGGAGGCCGCGGCAGGGAACACCCCCGTCGCTTTCGCGACCTTGCACAAGGCCCTCGGCCTGATGGCGGAGACCGCTCTAACGCCCGCCGATGAGCAAACGAAATCCGAGATCGAACGGACCCTCGATCTTCTCCCCATCTTCTGAACCCACGTGTCCGCAGCCAACGAAAGAGAATTCTGGGCGTTCTTGTCCTACCGCCACGCGGACAACCAGGCTCCGGACCGGCAGTGGGCCTCGTGGCTCCAACAGACGATCGAAACCTATGAGGTTCCCTCCGACCTCATTGGCACGACCAACTCCCGGGGCGAAACCATCCCCGGGCGCATCTTTCCCGTCTTCCGCGACGAGGAGGAACTCCCCGCCGACGCCGACCTCGAATCGCCAATCTTCCGCGCCCTCGAGCGATCGAAATCGCTCGTCGTCATCGCTTCTCCCCGCGCGGTCGAATCGAGCTACGTCGGTGCCGAGATCACCTACTTCAAGCAAATCGGTCGCTCGGATCGCATCCTCGCCGCCGTCATCGCAGGAGATCCACGCGAAGCGGGCACTTCCAACTGCTTCCCCGCCCCGCTCGTCCACCCCGTCGATGCCGACGGCACGCTCGACCGATCCCGGACGATCGCCCCCGACACCGCCGACCTCCGCCTCGCCGATGGGGGCGAAGGCACGACTTCCGCCGTTGGGGCTGAGCGCTCCCGCCAACACCTCGCCAAACTCCAGATCATCGCCGCGATTCTCGGGTTGCCCCTCGCGACCCTCACCCGGCGCGACCGCGCGTTCCAGCTCGCCCGGGCACGGGGCAGGACGCGCGTGATCTCTGTGGTCGCCGGGGTGCTCGGCCTTCTCGCC
>CAZKYJ010000590.1:0-3957 GCA_964556355.1 uncultured Verrucomicrobiales bacterium
GGAAGCGAGCTTCCAAGATTTCCAAGGCACCGTCTGGTCCGGCTCCGGCACCTCAAACACCCCCGGCCGGTCCCTCGCATGGAATCCCGGAAGCAACAACAATGCCTTCGAGCTCACGTTCTCGACCATCGGACTGGAGGATTTCTCGCTCCGTTTCGCGGTGCGCTCGGCGCAGGCGGCCGGGGGGAGCGCCCCCACCTCGTTCGATTCGTTCACCTATAACATCGGTGCCGGTCCGGTCGCGGTGCCGGGAGGGAACCTCGGGGCCTTCGCGGCAGGGAACGTTTTCGGGGAATACGCCGCCGACCTCAGCGCGCTCGACGCCATCGAGGGCCAGCCATCCGTCACCCTCCGCTGGACGATCGAGAACCTCCCCAGCTCCCCGGCCGAGAGCTTCCGGATCGACAACATCCAAGCCTCCGCCACCGCCGTCCCAGAGCCTGCCACGGGCTTTCTGCTCCTCGTGGGATTCGGCCTCTCCGCCCTCCGTCGCGCCCGCCGCTAGAACGACTTTCGTCATGATCACGCAGTCCCGATTCCTCACCCTCCTGGCGGTGGCACTCGTCGCCTCGGCCGGATCGAGCCTGGCCGCGACGCTCTCCGGCACGACCACCCCGCTCACCGCTCCCAACCACCTCACCGATTTCGATGCCATCGGTGCCATCGACTGGGCCTACTGGGAGACCAGCGCGACATCGGTGGCCACCAACCAGCGCTCGGGAGCAGACCTCATCAGCACCATTTCCGCAGTGAACGGGGGGGCGGTCACCGGCTCGACCAGCGCGACCCGGCCGATCACCGACTTTTCCTTCTCGGACGGGACGTCGCCGGTGGCGGCGACCGTGACCAACGTTCGCGGTGCCTTTAATAACGGGCTGGACACGGCGGGTCGCGGGGTCTCGGTCAACGTCATGCTCCCGACGACCGACACCTACGCCGTCTATCTCTGGGGCGCGGCCTTCAACGGGACCGGCCAGCTCACGGCCAGCCTTCCCGGTGCCGCACCCTTCGTCGATGCGACGTTTACCGGCGGGGGAACGTCGGTGAAAGACTCGGTGCTCTACACCTTCACCGTCACCCCGGATACGGCGAATGACTCACTGAATCTCAGCTTCATTCTCAGCGGCGACGCGCCCGAGCCGAACTCGCACGTGTTGATCAACGGGGTCGCCGTCTCCCCGGTGCCGGAGCCCGGCAAGTCGATGCTCCTCCTTTTCGGATTGGCCGGCTCCGCGCTCCACCGCCGGCGCCCCCGGAGTTAGCCTAGCCCCCCCATTTTATGAAACCCTCGCTCATCCTCGCGGCGCTCGCCGCGTTGCTCACGCACTCGCCAGCCGGCCAGGTCAGCGAGACCGATATCTGTATCTATGGCGGCACCTCCGGCGGAGTCTCCGCCGCCATCACCGCCGTCCGGCTGGGGCGCTCGGTCGTCCTCATCGAACCAGGACGCCATCTCGGCGGGCTCAGTGCGGGGGGGCTCGGGAACACGGACATCGGGAACGCGGCGGCCATCGGCGGCTATTCGTCCGAGTTCTACGAAAGGGTCGCGGCCAAGTACAACAGCGGGGGTCGGCGGTTCCAGTTCGAACCGAGCGTGGCGGCGGAAGTTTTCGACGACTGGATCGAGGAGCACGATATCCGCGTCTTCTACGAGTCACCGCTCGCCTCGGTGACCAAGGTCGGGCAGCGCATCACCGAGCTCGTCACCGAGCGTGGCGATATCTTCCGCGCGGCCATGTTTATCGACACGACCTACGAGGGAGATCTCATGGCCGCCGCCGGGGTGACCTCCACCTTCGGCCGCGAGCCCAACAGCCAGTACGGCGAGACCCTCAACGGTGTGCGTGCCAATACGCCGAGCCACCAGTTTGTCTTGCCCGTCGACCCCTACGTGATCGAGGGGGATCCGAGCTCGGGGCTTCTCCCGTTTATCCAGGAGGGCGACGGCGGCGTGCCCGGGGAAGGGGACCTCGGTATCCAGGCCTACAACTTCCGCCTCTGCCTCACCCAGCGGACGGACAATTTTATTCCCGTCACCGCACCCGAGGGCTACGACGCGGCGGACTACGAACTCCTGGCCCGCTACATCGCGCTGCGCGTGGCGGCCGGGCACACCCTTAGCGTGCGCAGTTTCATGAATATCGGCGGCATGCCGAACGGGAAGACCGATATCAACAACAACGGCGCGTTCTCGACCGATTTTATCGGGATGAACCACGCCTTTCCCGACGGCGATTTCGCCACCCGGCAGGCGATCATCGATGCAACGGTGCACTACATCAAAGGGTTCCTCTACTTCTTGGGCAACGACCCGCGCCTCCCCGCCAGCCTGCGGACCGAGATGCAGACCTGGGGGTACTGCGCCGACGAATTCGTCGACACCGGCGGGTTCGGCCACCAGATCTACGTCCGCGAAGCGCGGCGGATGGTTAGCGATTACGTGATGACCCAGTACAACGCCTCCGGCAGCCGGGTGGCGCCGGATCCGATCGGCCTCGGTTCCTACACCATGGACTCGCACAACATCCAGCGGGTGGTGCAGAACGGAGTCGTCCGCAACGAGGGCGACGTCCAGGTCGGCGTGCCCGCCCCCTACGGGATCGCCTACCAGTCGATCGTCCCGGCGGCCGGCGAGTGCGACAACCTCTTCGTCACCTTCTGTCTCTCCGCTTCCCACATCGCCTTCGGGTCGGCGCGGATGGAGCCGGTCTTCATGATCACCAGCCAGAGCGCGGCCACCGCCGCCGCTTTCGCCATCGACGATGGTGTGGCCGTGCAGGACGTGGACTACGACAAGCTGAGCGCGCAGCTGCGGGCGGACGGGCAGCTCCTCGGTTCGGCGGTCATCGATCCGAGTGACGGCGTGGTGGTCGACAACCTCGATGCCGCCGCCACCGTCGTAGGCTCGTGGACGAGCAGCGTGGCGAGCCCCGGGTTCATCGGCAGCGACTACTTCCACGATGGCAACGCCGACAAAGGCACCAAGTCCGTGCACTTCGTTCCCGATATCCCGGGGACCGGGGAGTACGACGTCTATCTCCGCTGGACGGAGAACGCCAACCGGGCGACCAACGTTCCGGTGACAATCTCGTTCGACGGGGACTCCGCCGCCACGGTCGTCGATCAGACGACCAACGGTGCCCAGTGGAACCTCTTGGGCACCTACCCGTTCGCCGAAGGCAGCGATGGCGGGGTGCTGGTTGAGACCTCGGGAACCGATGGTTTCGTCATCGCCGATGCGGCGCTCTTCGTCCCGGCGGGCGAATCGTTCGTCGGTGTCGATGTCATCGCCAGCGACCCGTCCGGTACCGAGGGGGACATCCGCGACCGGATCCTGCTGACGTTCGTGCGAGATACCGTTTCGGCCGAGCCGTTGGAGGTCACCTACACGGTCGGGGGCTCGGCGGTCGGCGGAGACGACTACCCCGCGCTGGCCGGTTCCATCACCATCCCGTCGGGGCAACCTGCCGCCCAGATCCAGATTGCGCCCATCGCCGACGACATGATCGAGGGCGACGAGACGATTACTGTCGCCTTGGAGTCATCGGCCGAGTACCGGCTCGGCGCCTTCGCCAGCGCGGAGGCCACCATCCACGACGAGCCGTTCGACGGGTGGCGCGCCTCGGTGTTTTCCGCGCAGCAGCTCATGACCGCCGGCGTTGCGGGCGAGCTCGACGACCCGGATCTCGACGGCACCCCGAACGTCGGCGAATTCTTCGGTGGCGGAAACCCGCTGGTCGCCGATGCCCCCCCCTACAGCACCGTTTTCTACGACGGGCGCTACATGGTGGCGGAGTTGCTCCGCGCGAAGGCCGCGGGCACGGTCACCATCCTTCCCCGGGCGAGCAGGTCGCTTACGGAGTTCGAGCCCGTGCTCCCGGTGGGTCCGCCGACCGTGCTGCAAGAGGGGGGGTTCGAACGGGTGCAGATCCCGCTCGACGAACCGCTGGTCATCCC
>CAZKYJ010000591.1:0-3952 GCA_964556355.1 uncultured Verrucomicrobiales bacterium
CCACGTTCGACCGGGCAGTCGGGACACTGGCTGAAGTTCGCCCTCGCCGTCTCGGGCCGCGACCAGAACGATCTCGACGAGGATGTGAAGCTCTTCTTCGTGGTGGGCAATACGGCCATGGACGCCTTCATCGCGGCTTGGGATGCCAAGCGCTACTACGATAGCTCGCGTCCGTGGACGCTCGTCCGCCACTACTACAAGGGCAAGACCATCAAAGGCTGGGCAGGTCCGGGCAAAGGGGTGACCGACATCCCCGCCGAAGAGTGGCACCCCTATTCGCCCGCCAGTTTCGTCACCCCGCCGTTCCCGGGCTACGTCTCGGGTCACAGCTGTGTCAGCGCGGCCTGTGCCGAAGTCCTGAGGCTCTTTACGGGAAGCGATCAGTGCGGGTTCCAGGAGGATCGGGTGGCTGGGGAACTTACCGAGTCGGGGTTCGACTGCAAGAAGATGCAGCAGTTGGACGGCCGCCCTCTCGCTGAGATCCTCGGTGATGCCCACGCCTCGTGCGATGTCACCCTCCAGCTACCCACCTTCACCGAGGCCGCCGAGATGGCGGGCATTTCCCGGATTATGGGTGGCTACCATATTCAGTCGGACAACATCGCGGCTCTCAAACTCGGTCGCGACGTGGCCGCCTACATCTGGCCGAAGTTCCAAGCCTACTTCGATGGCACGGCGAAGCGCCCCGCCACGGGCGTCGCGGCAGCCAGATAACCGGCTCTCTGCCGCGTTTCTTTGGGGAAATAAACGCGAGCCGCATGGCAGCCAGGGGTGGCTGCCATGCGGCGCTGGTGAGCGGCGGCGGCCGGCTGGGAGCCGCGTGGATTTCGAGGCGCGCGACCGGTCCTATGATCGGCTATCGTCGAACCCATGACGGATCGGCAAAACGGGCGGATCACCCTCCGGAGCGCCTGCTTTCGCTTCGGCCTGCTGGCTCTCGCGGGGGCATTCCTACTCCTCTGGCTTTCGAGCTACTTCGTCGGGTTCGAGGGCTACCGCTCAAAGTGGGCGCTCGCCGGCGGACACCCTGTGGAAAATGCGATCTGGTGCGTTTCGAATTCGGGTTCGATCGGGATTGCATGGCGCCTGCAGACTGGCGGTTCCGTGTCTCCGCTGCCGCCCGATGAGGTCGAATTTCAGAGTTTCCAAGGCTCGTCGTCGGCCCTTAACAACGTGCATCCCGAGGGTCTGCTTGCGTGGCACTGGATCCACCATTGCGACACGGCCGCAACGTTCATGGGAGGGACGCGTACGGAGTATGGCCATCTGTATCTTCCCTACTGGATTCCCTTCCTCGTTATCGTCGCCTTGCTGTCGCTGACTGATCCTCATCGTACCCGGCGCGGGAGCCGGTAGCCGCGGCCGCTAGGACCGACGTTGGGGTCACGGACTCCCCCCGGAAGCGCGTGGGCGCAACCCGGTTGAAGGAGGGGGCGCCGCGCCCGTAGTGGAGCTCGCTTCGCCCGCCACGTCGCAGGAGGAGGCTGGAAACGAAACGACCCGCCGGGGCGAATTGCTCGCGGCGGGTCGTTTAGTTATTGGCGTGGTTGATTCCGGGCGGCACCCGGGCACATGGCGCCGATGGCTCCCGTGCCTTCGGCTCAGGGGATCTGGTTGATGTAGGCCTGATACTGCCGTGAAGCCTCGCTGGGATAGCCGGAGAGGAAGTAGAACTGGTAGTAGGCGTAGGCCAAGTTGAGGTAGAAGTTCTCCACCGCCAGTTCTGCGTTCCCTAGCGAATACTGGTAGTAGAGGTGGTAGTAGGCGAGGAAGAAGAAGTAGGAGAAATCTCGGAGAGCGATGTTCTGATCCAGCTCTCCCTGGTAGAACGTGGCGAACGCGTAGTAATAGAAGAGGCTGGCCAATGCGAGGTTGCTGTCGCCCACGGCGACGAAATTCGCATAACTGCTCGACGCCTGGTCGAGGTTGTTTTGGATCAGCGTCGCGTAGGCAATCCCGTTGATTCCCGGGCGGGTCAGGGTGACCGAAAAGCTGTTCAACGTGCCGCCGTCGATATCGGTATCATCGATCGCCTCAACGGTCCATGTTCCCGCGACCAGCAGCCCGGCAAACTCCGGGATCCGCACCCGGGATGCCGATAGGATGCCTCGGGCGAAAAAGACAGACCTGCCGTCGGGCGAGATGATCCGAACCCTCACATCGGTCGGAAAGCTGTGGGTGATATCAAAACTCACTTCGACCACGCTGGCGCTGCCCGGCTCGTTGATCGGAACCGTCATCGTGGCGCTGGAGTTGTCGAGAATGCGTTGGGGGACGTCTCTCGATTGAAACGTTGTCACGACCTGTTCGGTCTGTGCGCCCGCCGAATTCAATCCGACGGTTGCAAGGATAGTGCCGATAGCTAGAGCAGTTAGGTTTCTGATATTCATCATTGTTGTTTTTGGGTTGTAGGGGACAAGCGAACCACGGAGCGTAGCGTATCAGGCAATAATTGCGAACGAACAATTGCCGATTTGGTAGGCCGACGTCGGGGTAGCGCAGCGACCGGCGGCCGCGCGGCCTCGGTGACGCCCGAGCGATGGTTCGGGGGTGTCCGGACGAAAAGGCGGAGCCAGTCGCACGGTAGCACCCCCTGCATTTTCTCGCGGTCGCTTCCGGAGCCACCTATGGGTCAAGCCCACGGATGCTGCTGCCGACCTCGGCGGCCATCGATCGCATGCGCTCGGAGAGTTCCGCCACGATGTCGGGTTGCCCCTCGGCGCGGTTGATGCGCTCGAACGGATCCGTGCGCATGTGGAAGAGTTCGGGCGCTCCGGTCGCCGTACGGAGTTTCCAGTCGCCGATCCGGACAGCTTCGAGTTCGCCCCGGAAGTAGAAGTAGTCGTCGCGTGGGGAGGATTCGGATTTGCCGGTGAGGAAGGCGGTCAGGTCGTGTCCGTCGAGCGGGTGCTCGGGGACTGCCGCGCCGCCTGCGGCGAGCAACGTGCGGTAGATATCGGGCATTCCCACGAGACCGTCCGTCACCCGTCCAGCGGCGATCTTGCCCGGCCAGCGGACGATGGCGGGAACCCGGGGGCCGCCCTCGTAGGTCTGCCCTTTCGATCCGCGTAGCGGGCCTGCCGAGCCGGCGTGCCAGAGCTCGTTGCCGGCCTGCTGCATGCGTGTCGGCATCTCCACCCACGGGCCGTTGTCGGAGGCGAAGAAGACGAGCGTGTCGTCCGTGAGACCGTTTGTCTCCAGCGCCGCTAATACCTCACCAACACTCCAGTCGATCTCTTCGATCACATCGCCATAGGTCTCGAAGCTCGACTTCCCGCGCCGCTCGTCGGAGACGGCCAGCGGGAGGTGGGGCATGGCATAGGCGACATAGAGGAAGAACGGGGCGTCGGCACCCGCGCCCTGCGCGATCAATTTGGTGGCCTCCTCGGTGTAGCGCGTGGTCAGCGGGTCCTGGTCGAAGGGGTGTTCGACCATCTCCTCTCCCCGGTAGAGACCGAGGGGCTCGTCGGTCTGCACCCAGGGCTTGATGTAATCGTTCGAATAGGGGAGGCCGAACCAGGTGTCGAAGCCCTGGTTGACGGGGAGAAAGCGCTTCTCCTTGTAGCCGAGGTGCCACTTGCCGACCATGTGGGTCGCGTAGCCCGCGTCTTTGAGCGCTTCGGCCAAGGTCACCTCGGAATCCGGCAGCCCGCCCCTGCCGTCCGAGCCGGTCCCCCCGTTGAACCGGACGCGCGGCATGTAGCGCCCGGTGATGAGCTGGGTGCGCGAGGGGACGCACCACGATCCGGTGACGAACGAGGTCAGCCGCACGCCCCCGGCGGCCAGCCGGTCGATGTGCGGTGTGCGGATGCTCGGGTGCCCGTAGCACCCGAGATCCCCGTAGCCCATGTCGTCGGCGAAAAGGATGACGATGTTGGGCTGCGCCGCGTCGTCGTCGGCCGGGCAGTGGGAGGGAGCGAAAAGGGCGGAGACACCCATGAGGCAAAGCGAC
>CAZKYJ010000592.1:0-3950 GCA_964556355.1 uncultured Verrucomicrobiales bacterium
GCCCGCCGGTGCCGCGGCCGTCCGGGCAGCCGCCCTGGATCATGAAGTTCGGGATGACGCGGTGGAAAGTGATGCCCTCGTAGAACCCCTTGTCGGCGAGGTGGAGGAAGTTGGCGACCGTGACCGGCACCTGGGAAGCGAAGAGGGTGAGGGCGATATCGCCCTTGCTCGTCTTCATGAGGATCTTGATGTCGTCTGCCATAGGGCGGCCACTGGAACACGGGTTTCAATTGCGTTCAAGGAGTGTTCCGCCCGACCCGACCGAATCCTCGACGCGCCGGTGTGGGTGGGTATGCTGCCCCCATGAAATGGATCCTCCCCGTTCTTTTCCTCGGATTGTCCCCCGCCCCCGCCGCCGGGGAGACCCGGGTCGTGACCTCCTCCGCCGAGTTCAGGGACGCTGCCAGCGCGGCCATGCCGGGCGACACCTTGGTGCTCGAAGGCGACGGGTTTTCCGGGCTCCACGCCGCCGGCCTCCGCGGGGAACCCGGCCGGCCGATCACCATCCGGGGCGGCTCCGCGGGGGCGCCGGCGCGCCTGGGCGGGGGCAACGTGGCGCTCCACCTCTCGGGGTGCCACTACGTGACGCTCCGCTTCCTTGAGGTAGCCGGCTGCCGCACCAACGGGATCAACATCGACGACGGCGGCGGTGATGCGCGGGGGCCGAGCCGGGGCATCATCATCGAGGACTGTGCCATCGCCGCGACCGGTGGGCGGGGGAACCAGGACGCGCTCAAGATGTCGGGGGTGGATGCGTTCGTCGTCCGCCGCTGCCGGTTCGCGGGCTGGGGAGGGTCGGGCATCGACATAGTCGGGTGCCACGACGGCGTGGTCGCGGACTGCCAGTTCGAGGGAAAGGCGGGGTTCGCCCAGGCCAATGGCGTCCAGATGAAGGGCGGATCGGCGCGCATTGTGGTGCGGGGGAACTTCTTTCGCGACGCCGGGCAGCGGGTGCTGAACATCGGGGGGAGCACCGGGCTCGCCTACTTCCGCCCGGAGGTCGGTGACTTCGAGGCGGAGGACATCGAGGTGGTGGGGAACCGGATGGTGGGCGGGATGGCCGCGGTGGCGTGGATCAACAGCCGGGACGGACACGTCCACCACAATACGATCTACCTCCCGGAGAAATGGGTCGGCCGCATCCTGCAGGAGAATGTCGATCCCCGCTTCCAGCCGTCGCAGTCCGGCGTGTTCGCGAACAACCTGGTCGTTTTCGACCGGCGGGTGCGCAGCTTCATCAACGTCGGTACCGGCACGGCACCGGAGACATTCGTTTTCCGCGAGAACGCCTGGTTCGAGAGCGGTGGGAGCCGCCGGCCCGATCTGCCCGTCGCCGAGACCGCCGGTGTCCACGGGGTTGACCCGGAGCTCACCGATCCCGGAGGGCCTGCCATGGCGGCCTCTGCGGACGATGCCTCGCTGGCCGGCAGGGGAGCCCACGCCGCGCCGCCGGAGCCGTGAAGCTGTTCACTTGAACTTGGGGCGACAGCGCGTTTGGTGGACGCCAGCGCATGCCCTCGCCCTTCCCCACCCTCAAAGAATTCTACTACCTCGACCACTTTCTCGAGATGGTCGCGTTCGTGGAAAACCACTACGGCGGGGTGCTGGGGGAGGCCCATCGCGACTACCTCCAGCGGTTCCGGGCGCTCGGGCGGGAGGCGCAGGGGCTGAGCGTCCGCATGGCCAACCGGCGCGGGCGCATCTTCCGGCGCGAGACCTTGCGCTACCCGGAGATCCCGGACCTGCCGGCGGCGGCGGCCGAGCTGGCGGCGGCCGGGTTCGCCCGCGAGCCGCGGGCGGACGACTTCGCGGATCTCGTGGCCACGCTGAACCGCGACGAGGTCTTGGCGCTGGTGCGAAAGGCGGTTCCCGAGAGCCGGGGGATCGCGTCGCAGCGGAAGCGCAAGCTCGTCGCCCTGGCGGTGGCAACCGGGGACTTCGCATCCCTGGTCGAGGTGGGGGGCACCGGCGGCTTCCTCGTGCAGGAGCGGATCGAGGACCTCACCTTTCTCGTCTTCCTCTACTTCGGGAAGCTCCGGGACAACCTGCAAGCGTTCGCGCTCCGGGATCTAGGGATCGTCCGGGCGCGCCAGGGAAACGGTGGGTTCGAGCCCCGATTCACTGACCGGACGGTGGCCGCCAACGCGTTTTTCCACGCCCGGCTCCGCCAGCGCATCCGGGCTGCCGAGGAGGCGGAGCTCCCGGCTCTCGCGCGGGGGGCCGCGCGGTGGCCGCGCGGGGGTGACGCGGAAACGGTGGCGCATTTCCACGAGGCCGTCGTCCGGCTCGGGGCGCGGCTCGAGCGGGCGGGCGCCCCGGACGCCGCCCTGGAGGTCTACGCGCTCTCCGACGTCTACCCGGCGACCGAGCGCACCTGCCGCCTCCGCTTCGCCAACGGCGATCGCGACGGCGTCGAGCAAACCCTCCTCCGGCTGATCGACGATCCCTCCTGCGACGAGGAGTTCCTCTTCGCGGACGACTTCTACCGCCGGAAGTACCGGAAAGAACGGGTGGGCAAGCTGACGGCGCTGCTCCGCGACTCCCCGGTTTTGGAGATCGACGAGTCGCAGAGCGACGGTGCCGAACGGGCGGCCGTCGCCCACTACCGCGCGCGGGGCATCGACACCCACCGCGCGGAGAACCATTTTTGGACGGCGCTTTTCGGCACCTATTTTTGGGACGAACTCCAGGTCGGGTGCGCGACCCCGAACGCCTTCGAGCCCCGGCCGACGGCCTTGCTCGACGGTACGTTTTACGCGCGCAATCCCGGTGGGATCGAGGCGGCGCTCGCCACGATCGATCCCGCGCGTGTCACCCGCGCGTTCGCCGACCACTTCGGGGAACCCAACGGGATTTTCCGTTGGCGGAAGGGCGACGAGGCCGTGCTCGCGCGCTTCCTCGAAGCCGCGCCCCCGGATGCCGTCGCCGCGACCCTCCGGCGGATGGCACGCGATTTCGCCAACACCTCCAGCGGGTACCCGGACCTCGTGCTCTTCGGGCCGGGCGGGGTGAAATTTGTCGAGATCAAAGCCGAGGGCGACCAGATCCGGCGGCACCAGCTCGTGCAGATCCAGGCCCTGCAGGCCGCCGGCTTCACCGTCGAGGTGGCGCGCATCCGCTGGTGCGTCGACCCGGAGCAAGAGTACGTCGTCGTCGACGTCGAAACCACCGGGGGCAAGCCGTCCCAGCACCGGCTCACGGAGATCGGCGCGGTCAAGGTCCGGGGCGGCGAGATCGTCGGCCGCTACCAGACGCTGCTCAATCCCCGGCAGAAGATCCCGTGGTTCATCGTGAACCTCACCGGCATCAGCGACGCCATGGTGGCCGAGGCCCCGGACTTCGCCGACGTGGCCGACACCTTCCGCGCATTCGTCGGTGACGCCGTCTTCGTCGCGCACAATGCCAAGTTCGACTACGGGTTCGTGCGCGGCGAGTTCGCCCGGCTGGGCGAGGACTTCCGGCGCCCGACCCTCTGCACCGTCGTCGCCATGCGCCGCTACTATCCGGGGCTCAAATCGTACCGGCTGAAAAACCTCTGTGCCGCGTTCGAGATCCCGCTGGAGCAACACCACCGCGCGCTGCACGACGCGGAGGCGACGGCGGGACTCCTCCAGCTCGTGAACGCGAAGCGGATCGCATCCACCGATCGGTGACCGGCGCCCCGCGCCGCAACCCGCGGACGGTGGGCATGCCGCCCGCCACGAGTCGGGAGGGGTGGCTCCCTTTCCCCCGGGGAATCTCCCATGACAACCACCCGCCCGGACCGCCCGCACCGAAACCTTAGGCCTCGGGTGGAAAGCAATGATACTGGAAAACCAGTTTTTATTGCTTGCGCTGGCCGTAAAAACTGATAAATCAGTTTCATGTCGATCTTCGAACCATTGAGCCGTCGGGAGCGGGAGTTCATGGAGCTGCTTTATGCGCAAGGTGAGGCGACCTTGGGTGCCATT
>CAZKYJ010000593.1:0-3947 GCA_964556355.1 uncultured Verrucomicrobiales bacterium
GGGGGCGACCCACCGCCACCAGATCGTCGCGACGGGAGGGCGGTTCGCATGGTTCGGTTCGTCGGGTTCGGCGGTGGCGAGGGCGGTGCCGTCGATGGTGGTCGTGGCAAATCCTGAGAGGAGGATCGCATCGGCGAGGTCGTCGTGATCCGCCTCGGATCTCGGGTAGAGGACGAGGGAGATTGAACCGGTCTGATTTGGCGAGAATGATTCGACGAGGATATGGTAGGTCACCCCGGCACGGACCTGGGTATCCAACGTGCTGGTGAGGAGGCCGTTCGGCCCGCCTTCGTCATCGTTGCGCGCGATGAGTGTCAGGTTCGCGGGATCGCTGCCTTCGTAGACCGAGAGGACGGTATCGAATGTCGACCCGAAGGTGCTGATGTTGACGGTGACGTCCGCCGCCGGCGTCCACTGGTACCAGACACCGTGGAACCGCTCCTCGCCGACGCCGGTCTGCGCTGCGGCCGTATTGTCATCCCCCAGGGCGGGACCCGCCCCACTGAGGACGGTGGCACCATCGAAGGAATCATTCGCGGGCGGAACGGGTGCCAGGGACAGCTGGAACATCCCCGCCGATCCGCTGCTGAACGAGGAGACCAGGATGTAGAGAACCTCGTTCGCGAAAACCTGGAGATCGATACTGCTCTGCAATCCGCCACCCGCATCGTCGTTCGACGCGAGCAGTCCGAGAGACCCGGGGGCTCCCGTGTAGATCGAGAGCCGGGTGTCGAAAGCCGATCCGAAGGTATTGAAATTGTAAAGCGCATCGAACGACGGCGCCTGCCAGCGGTACCAGACCCCCCGATTTCCAATCTCCTCCGGATCGAAAGGCTCCGCCAGCGAATTGTCGCCAGTCTCCACCACGACCGTGCCCGAGATCTCGACCGCGCCTTCGGGGCGATCGAAGCTGAGATCCACCGGGTTCCGCTCGTAGAGGAGGGCGTCCGGCCCGAGGGCGCCGAGGGTAACACGGGGTTCGAAGAGTAAGCCGTTGAAAAAATCTCCCGAAAAGCCGAGGGGGTGCATCCCGATCCCGATCGTGCGGTTCAAGCTGTCGCCGAAGCTGCTAATGGTGAGGCCACTGGCGGTGCGGGCCGGCGCATCGCTATCGAAGTAGTAGGTGTAATCCCCGCTGAGCGTCTGGCCCCCGTCGCCGCTGGTCACGTTGTGGAAAACGACCGCGACGTAGTGCCACTCACCCGCGGCAGCTGCTCCGATGTTGTCCTCGATCGCGTTGTTGGTCTGCATGGCGACCCCGTTTCCGGCCGCCCTGCGGACGAGCTTTTCGGTGCCGGCATAGTCGATCAGGGAATTGACCGTTCCTCCGCCCGCGTAATTGAACCAGGTCTCGAAAGTGAAGCCCCCGGCAGCGAGGACGTCGCTGTTCCTTAGCTGCCGCGTTCCAGGCGTGAGGATTCCCGATGATCCATCGAAGGCGAGCGACCGGTTCCCCGCTCCGGCCTGTCGCCCCGCGGTGGGGATGTCGGCGGAGAGGGTGACGGCACCGGCGTTGGTGCCGGGTCCCAGGGTGCCAAGGCTTGGCAGCGTTGTGGCGATGTTGTCGGTTCCGTTGACGCGGACGTGGATGAGCGTTTGCTGACCGAGAGCCGGGTCGCACAAGACGAACGCGGCGAACGTGGCGATGGTTGATGCGATGGGGAACGAGAGTCGGTGAGCGGGAGAAGCCATGGCGATAGAGGCCAGAAGGCCAGTTCCGGCAGGATCGATCTTGTGGAGGTGGGTGGCGGACTTCCCCCGAGCGACCCGATATTCCCTAAAACCCTCACGGAGGTCAAGACAATTGATTCAGGGAATAGTTGCAGGAAAGAGGATTCACTGCATTTTTCGGAGAGCGAGGGAGGGAGGAAGGACGCCGTGTGCTTCGATGATAATAGGGGGTTGGCGTGTCGTGGAGGGAATGGCCGATGGTGGGGCGGCCGATCGCCCGATCGCGAAAAGCAGAATCGCTGCTTGCTAGGCACCCGTGCCCGGCCAGCTTCGTCGGCCGGCGTCCTTGCGGGGGTGCTGGCGCCGGATGCGGTCGACGAGCTCAGCGTCCCGCATTGCCGCGGTTCCGGATTCCCGGCGGCCGCGTAGCCATGGCGGCCTCGCCACGGCAATGCGCGGATTCTCCTCACGGTGAGGGTGGGGCCGTCGATACCGCCACTTGGAGGATGCGCGGAATTCCCGCCGCTTCAAAAATGGTCACCGAGGAACGCACGGTCACCTGCTCGAGCCCGTTCCCGAGGTCGATGGGGAACCGACGATCTGGCTGGAGACATCGAGCGCCGCCGCAGTTTCGAGGTGGGTCGATTCGAGGACGCTGGAGGTGATGCCGAGCGACGGCCCGACCCGCCGCCGGAACGTGATGGCGAGATAGACTTGTCCGGCATCCGCCACCGTGGTTGCCGACGGCAGGAGAGCGGTCACATCGGGGGATCGGGGCAAGCTACCGAAGGCATACTCGAGGAGCGATGCCACGCCGTCGGAATCGGGATCGAGAAGCAGTTCGACCAGGGCGATGTCGTCGTCGCTGCCGATGCGGTAGTGGAGGAGGGGCTCTTGCCCGGGGGCGGGCTCCAGCAGCAGGCACGCGACCGATGCGAGCGAGAGGAAGAGAGTCCCGAATCTTGACAACGACATGATTGATCGGGAAACTCTCCGAGTCTGCGGAGCTGAAGGCAGCGGGTCAAGATGTTTCGCCGGCTCCCCTCAGGGCGTCGTGATGCGCACCCGTCCAAAGCGTACTTTCAAGGGCGTTCCCGACCTGTCGTCTTCGACCGTGACCTGCTCCCAGGTGTCGTCGAGGGTGGTGATCGATTCGGGGCTCATCGATGGTTGCCAGCCGCCGGCCATCCCACTGCCGAATTCCGGGATGTAGGTGAGGTCGGAAGTGATCCCTTCGCGGCGCCGGCGATAGGTGAGGGCGAGGCGCCCCTCTTCGACGAGGGAGGCCGACACATGGCCGCCGGCGGATGGGAAAAGCGGATCGAGCCCGAAGGCGAACTCTAACAGGTTTACAATCCCGTCGGCATCAAAATCGTCGAGCGGCGCGATGTTGCCCGCGGCACCGCGGTCGACGAGTTCGGCCTGGGTCCAGGAAGCGAGCGTCTGGGTGTATGTGGCGGGGACGGTGGTGGTCTGGTTGGCGAAGACGCTCGCGCTGGTGAGAGGAGGCGCGGTGAAGCCGGAGACCGCCTGGAACTCCATCTGCGTTTCGCCGGGGGGAAACGAGGTGAGCGTTCTGGCGGCGCGGAAACTGGTGAGGGGCGTTCCGGAGGCGTCGACCACCCGCCAGCGGCCGCGGTCGGTTCCGCTGATGGCGGAGGTGATGAAGCCGCGGGCGAACGTGTCTTGGGTGGTGCCGGCCGAGGTGAAGCTGGTTCCCCCGCCCGTATTGTTGCCATCGCCCGACGCGGCGGTCTCGGCGCGGTTGATAAGGTCGACGACGCGGTCGTCGATGGCGCGGACGATGCTTTGCCCGGTGCCTCCGAGATAGATGGCGGCCGGGTAGAACTCGCCGGCCTCCTCGACGTAGATGGCTCCGCCGCTGCTGCCCGAGGTGCGGATGTCATCCGTGCGGAAAACGAAATTCTGCAGGTGGGTGTAGGTGTCATTGGCCGCGGCGGTGGCGTGGAGCCGGCCGAAGTCCCCCGGGGCGGCGAGGTCTTCGGCCGGGTAGCCGGCGAGGAACTTCATCCTTCCACTCAACAGCCACGGGTTGCTGGGAAAGGCGTTGGAGGCGAGATAGCCGCCGGAGCCGCCCCGGCCGGCGGGGGCGTTGAAATAGAGCACGGCGACATCGAGGTTCTGGGAGGCCGGGCTGCCCACCCCCGGGCCGAAGGTCGGGTTGGAGACGTCGAGCTGCCGTTGGGAGGCGTAGCTGTCGAAGTAGAACCAGCCCCGGGGCAGCTGGGGGGGCGCGTCGTAGGTCCCCCGGTGGC
>CAZKYJ010000594.1:0-3944 GCA_964556355.1 uncultured Verrucomicrobiales bacterium
GCCGTAGACGGTCGATTCTTTGAATGACATGGTGACGACGACGAGCGTCGGCACGAGGAAAAACACCAGCAGCCAGCCGAACGACGGAAGGGTCGTGGCCAATTCGCCCCGGAGGTTTCCCTGCCCGATCTTCATCCCTCCAACGGCAGCAGCGCCACGTCTTCCTCGCGGAAGGATTCGAGTTGGAACCCGTCGTCGGCGTGCCAGACGACCCAGACCTCCGACTCCCACGTCAGCGGCTTGTCCTCGTCCAAAAAGAACCGGCTGTGCTGCCGCTCGACGGAAAAGAGGTGCCGGCCCGCATGGCCACAACGCACCCAGTAGCGGGTGCTGGAGCCGAGGTAGATCACGTCCTCGACCGTGCCGGCGACGGCGTTGACCCTGGGATCATCGGGTGGCGAGGGCAGGAGACTAAACTTTTCGGGCCGGATGCTCAGGTTGACAGGATCGCCCACGGAGAGCGGGCGATCGTTGAAGAGGACGACCTCGCCCAGCCCGTCGATCGCGGCGCGGCTGTATTCGGAATCGACCAGCGATACCACCTGCCCCCGGAGGAAGTTGGTGTCGCCAATGAAGGCGGCGACGAAGCTGTCGACCGGGGCCTCGTAGATCTCGCCGGGTTTCCCAATCTGGGCGAGCGCCCCCTTGTTCATGACGCCGATGCGGTTGCTGATGGCCATGGCCTCGCCCTGGTCGTGGGTCACGTAGAGGAACGTCGTGCCGACCTCGTCGTGGATATCGTCGAGTTCGACGAGCAGGCGCTGGCGCAGTTTGAGGTCGAGTGCGGCGAGCGGCTCGTCGAGCAAGAGCACGCGAGGCTTGTTCACGAGGGCGCGGGCGATGGCCACGCGCTGCTTCTGGCCGCCGCTGATCTCGGAGGACCGCTTGTCCGCGTGGGCGACGAGGTCGACGAGCTCCAACATCTTGTCGACCTCCCGGGTGATCTCGGCCTTTCCTCTCTTGGCCATCGTTAGGCCGAAGCCGACGTTCTGCCGGACCGTCATGTGCGGGAAGAGGGCATAGTTTTGGAAAACGGTGTTGACCGGTCGCTTCTCCGGAGGCAGCGCCGAGATGTCCTTCCCTTCCAGCAGCACCCGCCCGGCGTCCGGGCTGGCGAAGCCCGCCACCATCCTGAGCAGCGTCGTCTTGCCGCAGCCACTCGGGCCCAGCAGGGAAAAAATCTCGCCCTCGCCGATCCCGAATGACACGTTGTCAACGGCGGTGAAGTCCCCGAAGCGCTTCGAGACGCCATCAAACACCAAGAATCCGTTCTCGCCTGCCACTGGGCGAGATCTGACCACAATATTGTGCCAAGTTGAAGCGACAATTTCGCCAGTGCCCAGAATTCTTCTCCCCATCTTCCTGACCGGATTCCTCACCGCGGGTGTCGGCTGCCGCCAGCTTGGCCAACCACCGCATCGCCCGCTGCCGGTCGCCGGCGAATTCGCGGCGTCAGACCTCACCGCCTTCCCCGCCGGAGCCGCCACCGGGTGGCTCGACGATTTGGGCAGCCCCCCGCTCTCCCGGATGGTCAGGGAGGCGGCCGGTGCGAACTACGACCTCGCCGCCGCCGCCTCCCGGGTCGCCCAGGCCGCGGCGCAGGCGCGCATTGCGGGAGCCGCCGCAGCCCCCCAGCTCGGGCTCGATTTCAGCGCGTCCCGCTCGCAGGGCCTGCGGGGCTCGGAATTCTCCAGCGTCCGCGCGAACCAGTTCCAATCCGGTCTTTCCCTCGACTGGGAGATCGACCTGTGGGGTCGCCTCCGCGACGAGCGGGCGAGCGCGCTGGCCGAACTCGATGCCGCGTCGGCCGACTACCAGGCCGCGCGCCTTTCGCTCGCGGCCAACGTCGCCAAGACGGCGCTCGACCTGCTGGCCTCCCGGCTTCGCGCCGACCTCGCCCGCCGGACCCTGACAAGCCTTCAGACCAACCTCGACATCCTCGATCGCCAGCTGGAGTTCGGGAACGTCGAGGACTCCACGGCGCTCGACATCAGCCTGAGCCGGGCGGACGTCGCGCGCGCCCGCGCCACCGTCGCGGCGAACACCCGCGCCGCCGACGGGTTCCGCCGGCAGTTGGAGACGCTTCTCGGCACCTATCCCTCCGGCACCCTCGACGGCCTCGAAGGATTCCCCGACATCTCCCGCCCCGTCCCCCCAGGCCTACCATCGGAACTCCTGCTCCGCCGCCCGGACCTCCGGGCGGCCGAAGCCCGGGCACGCGCCGCCGTCCGCACGCTTTTCGCATCGCAGAAGGCGCTGCTCCCGGCCATCCGCCTCACCGCCGGAGGCGGCACCAGCACCACCCAAGACATCGCGGATCTCGTCGACCTCGACAACCTCGTTTGGAACATCGGAGCCGGCCTCACCCAACCGGTCTTCCGGGGCGGCGAACTCCGCGCACGGGTCGATCTCTCGGACGCCCTGCTCCGCGAGGTCGCCGCCACCTACGCCCAGACCGCCCTCGACGCCTTCCGCGAGGTCGAGTCCGCCCTGCGCACCGAGAAACTGCTCGCCGAAGAACAGTTGTATCTCGACGACGCGGTCAAAGAGTCCGACCTCGCCGAGTCCCTCGCCCTCTCGAACTACGAGAACGGGATCGTGGATATCACGACCGTCCTCAGCGCCCAGCGCACCGCCTTCGAGGCCCGCCGCACCCGGCTCGACACGATCAACCTCCGTGCCCAGAACCGCATCGATCTGTACCTCGCCCTCGGAGGCGATTTCGATCACCCGCCCGAGAACTAGCCGCGTTCCCGCTTCCAGAGCTCGACCGCCTTCCGGCGCTCGGGCTCCGGCGCCCACGGATCGACTTCCAGCGAGCCGCCTTTGACCGACTCCAGCCCCAGCGCGTTGGCCACGAGGATGCGCACGAGCAGCCGTTCGTCGAGGAGCAGCGGCACGACCGCCCCGGGGCGCGCCGCGACGGTCTGGGCGAGCTGGGTTTGCAGGAGCTTCAGAGCGGCATCGTCGTGCGCGACGGCTTCCGCAAAGAGCGGCTCGAGCACCTCCCGCAGCGCCTCGTCCGCTCCCGAGGCCAGCGCCGCAGCGAACGCCCCGGCCGCCGCTTCGGTGGCGCGTCCCAACTCGGCCGCCATCTCCGCCGAAGCCTCGGGTGCATGGCGCGTGATCCAAGCGGTGAGCTTCTCGGGAGACGCGAAGCCTCCGAGGGTTGCCACCCGGCGGCCCTCGGGGTCGAGCATCAGCGTCGCGGGCACCCCGCGCAGGCCGTACTTCGCAACGAGGTAGGCGCTCTGGTCGTAATCCAACGCGACTTGCACAAAGCGGTCGGCCAGGGCGGTGACGGACGGGTCTTTCAGGGTCGTCTCCTCGTAGCGCCGGCAATGCGGGCACCATCCTGCCCCGAAGACGACGAGGACGGGTCGCACTTGTTCCGCCGCCTCGGCCAAGGCTGCCTTGTGGTCGGAGCCCCACCCGTCCGGCAGCGCCTGCGCGGGGATCACCGCGGCGAGCGCGAGGGGAGCAAGAAGGGAAGGGCGGATCCGTTTCATCACAGTTTAAGGTTTCGGTTCCCTGCCGTGCTTGACCTGTGGCCAAAACTCGTCCCACTCGAACGGCCGGCTGAACTCGCCGTAGTGGCAGGTGGTACAGTCCCCCGCGCCGAGCGGCGGAAACTGGAACGAGACGGCGCTCCAGCCCGCCCGCTGGCGGACGTGCTCGCTGCCGGGGCCGTGGCAGCTCTCGCAGCCCACATCGGCCAGTCGCTCGCCCGCGAAGTCTCGGCGGTAGCCCGACTCGGTTCCGAAGCCGATGGTGTGGCAGCCGATGCAATTGGGGTCGGCGGAGGCCCCGCGCCGCTCCAGTGCGTCAAAGGCGTGGGCGTGCCCGGACTTCTGCCAGACGGCGGTGGCGGTCGGGTGGCAGCCGGCGCAGGACGCGGAGCCCACGTAGGTGGCCGCGGGCGCCACCCCGGGAACGGTCCCTGC
>CAZKYJ010000595.1:0-3942 GCA_964556355.1 uncultured Verrucomicrobiales bacterium
CAGGCTCTTGGCGGCAAACTCGAGCTTCATCGGATGCCCGGGCTTGTCGTCGAAATCGATCAGCACGGTGCCGCCGAGCATGTCCCAAGTTGCAATTTTGCCAGTACCCCAGCTTTTGTGGATGCAGTAGGCTCCGGGTTCCAATTGGGCGAGGGTATTGGCGGCTTCAGCCGACAAACGTCCCGAGGCGATAAGTTTTTCCAAGTCTGGGTTCATTCGGTCATTGATACATAGGAGGCACGCCCGGTTCCGCAATGAAAACATCGCGATTTTCCTTGGGCGCGAATCGGTTTCGTCCCGAAATCGAAAATTCCACCACTTTTCCGAAACAAAACGATTGCCAAACCCCGCGGCCTTCTCTAACGGTTGCACTGAGCATCATGAAAAAAATCGCCCTCACCATTCTCTGTGCCAGCCTTGCCACTGCAGTGGTCGCTGATATTCAAAGCCCTCCTGCCTCGAAGAACGGACCGATCCGCAAGCTGAGCCGGGCGGTGGCCAACCTCGTTTATGGTACTACGGAGATTCCTTCGATGTACATCTTGGCTCGCGAGTCGGAAGGCTACAGCGCGTCCGCGAGCTACGGGGCGCTCAAGGGGGTTGAAAAATCGGTCGTCCGGGTCGGCTATGGTCTTTACGAGCTGTTCACCTTCCCGGCTCCGACCTACAAGCAGGGCTACAAAGCGCCCTACTACAAGAAGGACTACATGCACCCGGTCACCGGCTACGGTGAGTTCCCGCCGCAGCTCGGGTTTATCGGCGAGGCCGACTATAGCCGCTCGCAGCGCTACTAAGTCTCAGCCAGCCCCAAGTTTTCGGACGGCCACCCGGGTTTCTCGGGTGGCCGTTTTTTGTGGCGATGGCGGTGTCGATTGCATCCCCCCGGAAAGGCGGGCTACGGTATCCCGAATGGTCCGGTCGCGCATCGCAATCCTTGGAGCAGGCAACATGGGAACGGCGATGGCCCATGCCCTCGCCCTGGGAGGCAGTCGCACCGCGCTCTGGGACCACTTTCCCGAGGTGGTACGATCCGCGCGGGAAACCGGGGAGAACCTCCGGTTTCTTCCCGGTGTCCGCTTGCACCACGGAGTCTCACCCAACGACGATCTGGGTGACTGTCTCGCCGGGGCTCAGTTGGTGGTGGTGTGCGTGCCGTCGACGTTCGTTTTGTCCGTCATGGAAAAGGCCGCACCATTTCTCCGTCACGGCACCCTCGTCCTCAATGCATCGAAGGGGTTCGCCCCCGGCACCTCCCACCCGCTCCTCGACGCGATCGCGGAGCGACACCCCACGCTTAGAGCGGCCCAGCTGGCCGGCCCCGCCCTCGCGGACGAATTCGCCCGAGGAATCCCCGCGTCGGTCGTCGTCGCATCGACGGATGGGCCCGCCGCTCAGTCGATCGCCCGATTGATCGACGGGCCGGCGTTCGTTCCGGTCATCACCAGCGACCTCCAGGGGGCACTGCTGGGAGGAATCCTGAAGAATATCTACGCGATCTTTCTCGGTTGTCTGGGGAGTCTTTGCGGGACTGGTCGGAATCTGGAATCCGCCGCCATCACAACCTGCCTCGCCGAGATGGCGGCCATTGCCATGGCGGGCGGCGCGCAGAGGAGCACGCTCTACGGTCTCGCCGGGCTCGGCGACCTCGTCGCGACCGGGCTTTCCGACGCCAGCCACAACCGCGCCCTCGGGAAAATGCTCGCGGCGGGCAAAACCATCCCAGAGATCAGGGACGCCCAAGGCTGGCTCCCCGAGGGGGCGAGCGCCGCTCCGGTAGCCGACATTCTCGCCCGGGACGCGGGGGTCGCTGCGCCCCTTGCCCACTGGGTCACGGACACCCTCAACGGGACGGCGCCGTCGCCGGAAGGTGCCCTCGCTGCCCTCCGGGATGCCGCCACCCTCGATCGGCGCTGAACTCCCGACCGCGGCGGCGGATAGGCATGGATCAGATACTGAGCCGGCGGAGGCGTAGCGCGTTCAGGATGACCTGACACGGAGGAGAAGCTCATTGCTGCGCCCGCGATCATGGAACTCAGCAAGACCTCGAGGAACCGGTAGAGGACACCCGCCGCCACGGGCACCCCGAGCGCGCTGTAGACGAAGGCGAAGACGAGGTCCTGTCGGATGTTGCCCACGACGGCGCGGCTGACACGAACCGCCCTGGCGATCCCCGAGAGATCGCGGTGCGCCGGGGCAGGCGATGATGAGAACCGAAACCGCGTTCACCAAGACATAGGCCATCGCCGGGGCGGGATCGAATACTGCCCAGACGACGAAGGTGGCACCCGGGACAGCGATGACGATAGGCGCAAACCAGCCGGCCACCGAGTCGGCCAGCATCTGAATCGGCGCCCGGCTGCACTAGGACTCGGCCACTATCGGCACAATGCGCGCGAGCATCGTTTCGGCGCCGACCCTCCCGGCGCGCATGAGGAATGCCCCGGCCTGAGTGACGGTTGCGCCGATCAGCGAGCGGATCGCCTGGCCTGTCTCGCTGCGTGCCCTGGCTTCGAGCAGATGCCCGAGCAAGACGAGCTGACCTGACCCCCGGGTAAGGCTCAATCCCTTGCGGCTCCCAAGAAAAAGCTCCCGCGGAAAGCCTTTGGCTCCCATGAATCACTAGAATTTCATATTTACCATAATTAAGCCTTTAATTATAACCTTTCTATATGATTGTTATCGTTATTCTAAGGCAGGCGCATGCACACTCCACTCGGCTCCCCATCCAATCCCTCAATGCCTACCGATATCGGGGGCTGGGAGCGATCGGGGGGCGATGGCGCGACGAACCTGCTGGTATGTACTGGCACCTTCACCCTTGAACCCCTGCTGCCACCGCTCCGCTTTTGCATCAGCGGAGCGGCCATCCCGGTGGAGGCGGTGCTTACCGGTTACAATCAAGTTTTCCAGCAGTTGCTTGATCCTACCAGCGAACTCCGACGGAGTTCGGCGGGTCTGAACGTCGTCCTTGTTCGACCATCGGATCGCCGGCGATTCGCCACGGTCGCCGGCAACCCTAGCGGTCAGATCAGCACATCGGAAGGCTACGCGGAAGAGTTGCGCGTGGCGCTTGCCGAGGCCGCCATGACCACCGGAGCCGCCACTCTGGTGATGGTTTGCCCTGAAAAATGCCTTTCGACCGAAGGCTTCGAGGCGCAGCTTGCGGGGATACCGGGGGTCGCGGTACTGGGGTCGAGGGCGCTTCTCTCTGCCCATGGAAGTCGATCGCCCTTCGACGAAGAAGCCGATGCGCAAGGGCACATTCCCTATACTCTCGATTTCTACGCAACGCTGGCCAAGTCCATCGCCCGGGAGGTGCATCGCACGATGGCCCCGCCGGTGAAAGTGCTCGCGCTCGATGCCGACAATACCTTGTGGTCCGGGGTATGCGGCGAGGGAGCGGTCAGGATAACTGCCCCGTTCCGGACACTCCAAGAGTTTGCCCTGCAACAGAAACGGGCCGGGGTGCTGCTGGCGCTGTGCAGCAAGAACACGAGCGAGGACGTGGAGCAAGTCTTCGCCACCCATGCCGACATGTCGTTGACCCGTGACGATCTGGTCGCGGAAAAAGTCAATTGGGAGCCCAAATCCCTCAATCTTACCGCACTTGCCAACGAGCTTGATCTCGGCCTCGACAGCTTCGTTTTCCTCGACGATAACCCCGTGGAAATCGCCGAAGTGGCAGCGAGCTGCCCGGGTATTCTCGCCTTGACCTTGCCGGGAGATCCCGATGAAATCCCGGATTTCCTGGCAAACCTCTGGGTGTTCGACCGCAGCGGGGAACCGGTAAGCGCTCGCCCGAACCGCACCCGGCTCTACCGGGATCAGGCGGCACGCAGATCCGCGCAGTCCCGGGCAAGCTCGTTCGCCGCATTCATTGCGGGCCTCGATCTGCAGATCGACGCGGAGCCGATCTCCGCGTCCGCCCATGGCGATCGTGTC
>CAZKYJ010000596.1:0-3940 GCA_964556355.1 uncultured Verrucomicrobiales bacterium
TTTGTATCTTCCTCCGTGGAAGTAGGTGAGCTTGTTGTCGTCGAGTCCGAGGAGGTGGAGGAGCGTGACGTGGACGTCGCGGATCGGGTGAACGACATCGACGGCCTTGGCGCCGATGTCATCCGTCGCGCCGACGACGGCACCCTTTTTGAAGCCACCGCCGGCGAACCACATATTCATGGCGTCGATATTGTGACCGCGGCCGAGCGAGGTGACGCCGCCGCGGTAGTTGTTGTCGGGCGTGCGCCCGAATTCACCGGTCCACATGACGATGGTGTCTTCGAGGAGACCGCGCGACTTGAGGTCTTTGATGAGCGCGGCGATCGGTTGGTCCACGCTTTTGATCCGGGACGAATGGCCGCGCTCGAGATAGTCGTGACTATCCCAGCCGCCGGAGAATATCTGCACGAAGCGGGTGCCTTTCTCGACGAGGCGGCGCGCCATGAGACACTGTTTGGCGAACGGTCCGGTCTCCTTGCCGTCGATCCCATACATATCTTTGATGTGCTGGGGTTCAGTGGCGATATCGGCGATGTCCGGCACCTCGGTCTGCATGCGGTAGGCCAGTTCGTAGGACTCCATGCGCGCGGCGAGGTCGGCGTGCTCGGGGTGGGCGGCGGCGTGCTCGGCGTTGAGCTTGGCCAGCTCGTCGAGCGCCCGGCGCTGGTGGGCGCGGGATTTGAACTCCGGGGGCGCGAGATCGAGAATGGGCGAGCCATTGGTGCGCAGGCGGGTGCCCTGGAAATAGGCGGGCAAGAAGCCGTTCGTCCAGTTCCCGGGACCGCCTTGGGGCAGGGCCAGCTCGGTCATGACGACGTAGCCGGGCAGGTTTTGGTTCATGGTGCCGAGCCCGTAGTTGACCCACGCGCCGATGCCGGGGTCGCCGCCGAGGCGGGAGCCAGTGTTCATGTGGAAGAGCGCCTCGGGGTGGTTGAGAGACTCGGCCTGGCAGCCGCGGTAGACGCATAACTCGTCCGCCACTTCGGGGTCGGCGAGATACTGCCACTGGTCGCACATGTCGATTCCCGCGTTACCGACCTTGCGGGTGCCGAACGGGGAGCCGACGTAGAAGCGCTTGCCGGTCTCGAGCCCCTCGGTGCGGGTGGACTCGGTGACGTGGAGCTTGTTGAGTTCGGGCTTCGGATCGAAGGTGTCCATCTGCGACGGTCCGCCTTCCATGAAAAGCATGATGACACGCTTCGCCTTGGGAGCGAACATCGGATCTTTGGGGGCCAGCGGGCCGATCGTCTCGGCGCGGAGGAAATCGGTGAGGGCGAGCGATCCTAGGGAGGCGGTAAGGCCGTAAAGGAAATCGCGGCGCCGCAAGCGACCAAAGGCAGAAGGATGAAGGCAGAAGGCAGAGTTCTTCATGAGTGGTCTTTGGCGTTGTTGATACAAGTAACGAAAATTGCGCTAAGTTCGTCGGTTTCTTCGAGAAGAGGAGCCAGACGGGCAGGTGGGATGATGTCGGCCGATCCAAGCAACTCGAGCCAATAGGCAGACTCTTCGAGTTCTTGGAGCCCACCGTTGAGCTTGGATATAAACTCGGCGGTCGATCTTGCCCGCGATCCCTCCCGATAGTGCGCACCTACTGAGGTGCCGGATCGCAGGAGTTGTTTTCCCAGCACCCGAGCCTCATCAGTCTTCGGAAGTGCGACGAATAGCTTGATGATCCTAAGGGCGTACGACCTCGTCCGCTCACGGAGATCCGTCGCCCTTCTGCCTTCTGCCTCCTGGTTTCTGCCTTCAGTAGACATAGGCAAATTCGTTCGTGTTGTAGAGGACGAGGCAGGCGTCGGCGAGGGCGCGCGTCGCGGCGGAAACGGTGGCCGGTTTGGCGTCTGGAGTGTAGTCTTCGTAGGCGGGAAGGATCTCTTCGTACTCGAAGGGTTCTCCGGAGAACTCCTCGACGAGGGAGCGGGTGATCCGGGTGGGGAAATCGGTGGGCGCGGGCTCTTTCTCCGAGTGGTAGTCCACCATCTCGGCGACGTAGTCGCTCAGGCGCGTGAGCTCTTTTTCGGTCGGCTGCCGCCCGAAGAGGAGGTGGTAGGCCCGGCGGATCTGGGCGGGCGTCTCGCCCTCCTCTTTTTGCAGCCGGAGCGCCAGGGCGATGGAGCGGTCGGTGATGACGTCGCTGTTGAGCAGGGTGAAGGCCTGGGGGGAGACCGAGGCGGAGTCGCGCAGCTCGCAGGAGCGGTTCGGGTTCGGCTGGTTGAAGATCTCCAGGAAGGGATCGGCCTGGCCGCGGACGCGGTAGGCGTAGATCGACCGGCGGTTGCGCTGCTCGGGGCGGGGCGAGGGGACGTAGGCCGGCGCGATGGAGAACTGGATCATGCGCGGTTGGAGGGCGACCTCCATATTCATCTCGGGCATGATGGGAAGGCCGCCCATCTCGCGATTGAGCTCGCCGGAGAGGACGAGAAGCGAGTCGCGAATCTCCTCGGCCGTGAGGCGACGGGGCTCGAAATAGGCGAGCAGGGCATTGTTGGGGTCACTTTGCCGAAGGGCATCCAGTTCCGGGTGCGCCGTGCGGCGCTGGTAGGCGGCCGACATCATGATGGTTTTGTGCAGCCGCTTGATGGACCAGCCGTGGTCGATGAAATCGCGGGTGAGATAGTCGAGCAATTCCGGGTGGGTGGGCTTGGCGCCTTTGGCGCCAAAGTTGTTCGGGGTGGCGACGAGGCCCGTGGCAAAATGTCCGGCCCAGACGCGGTTGACGATCGAACGGGTGGTGAGCGGGTTCTCCGGGGAAGCCATCCACTCGGCGAGGGCGAGGCGGCGACCGTCGATCGACTGCGGGAGACTTACCTCCGGGGCGGCGGCGGAGAGGACGCCGGGAGTCACTTCCTCGCCCTCGGCATCGACGGCGCCGCCGGTGAGGATGTGGTCTTTGCCATCACACGAGCCGTGGGCCTTGTCGTTCTTGCGGAGCTTGCGGGCGTTGTACCAGTAGTCGGGTCCGTTGTAGACGGCCTGGGCCATCGGCTCGAAACGCTCCTTGCGACGCCCCCAGATCCACTCGTCCTGCTCGCGGACTTTGAGGGTGCCCTCTTCCGTCGAATCGAGTCCCACCGCGCGGGGCGGCTTCTGTTCGTCGGGGTCATCTTTGCGTGCATTGAGATCTTTGTAGGGGAGCTCGCGCTTGGCATACCACGCCCGGGCGGCGTCCTCCCGCTGCTTCACGAGGCGGGCGCGGTCGGCGTCGGCGAAGGCGTGGAGCCGCTCGACGAGGCCGCGGTTCTCTTCGAAGCCCTTCCGGTTCTCCTCCGGGAGGAAGGCGGCGGGGAGCTCGGCAGGCTGGGTCGCGGCGAAAGTCGAATACAGGCTGTAGTAGTCGCGGGTGGGGACGGGATCGAACTTGTGGTCGTGGCATTTGCAGCACGACATCGGGATGGAGAGGAAAGCCTGGCCGAGGTTGTCGACGAGGTCGTCGAGGAACATCTGGCGGGCGATCGGAATGGGAACCATGGCGGTGTCCCACGGCCCCATACGCAGGAAGCCGGTCGCGACGAGCGCCTCGGGGTCGCCGGGGCGGAGCTCGTCGCCGGCGACCTGTTCTTTGATGAACTGGTCGTAGGGCTTGTCCTCGTTGAACGAACGGATGACATAGTCGCGGTAGCGCCAGGCATTGGAGCGCTCGTAGTCGTTGGAAAACCCTCCGGTATCGGCGTAGCGGACGGCGTCGAGCCAGTGCTGGCCCCAGCGCTCGCCGTAGTGGGGCGAGGCCAGAAGCCGGTCGATGAGGGCTTCGTAGGCAGCGGCGGGATCGGCCTGGGATGCCCCGATGAACCGGTGGACCTCGGTGGGGGTCGGCGGGAGGCCGGTGAGGTCGTAGGTGGCGCGGCGGACGAGGGTGCGGGGATCGGTCGGGCCGGTGGGCGTGACGCCGGCCGCTTCCAACCGGGCAGAGACAAAGTGATCGACGGGGTTGGTGCCCTCC
>CAZKYJ010000597.1:0-3926 GCA_964556355.1 uncultured Verrucomicrobiales bacterium
GATCGGGAGGGCGGAGTCATGTCCCATGAACCGCGGGGCCAGGAGAAAAAGCAGATCACCGACGGCGGGCTTCGCCCCCTTGCTAGCGGAAGCCGTCTCATCGCCGACCGCCGGCACGATCCAGCAGGTGGACAGGAGGAGGATGCAGAGAGACTTCACGGCCGCAGACTGCGTGTTCCGCACCGACAACGCAAGCGTGGGCCATCGCCCTCCGGTTGGCTGCGCCGTCATGGCTGGTCGCCGAGCCAACCGGCGAGCGCACCGGCGACCAGGAGGATCACGCCGAGCCCGGCCGCGAGGTAACGCCACCGCTTGTCCGGCAAAAAGAACGAGACGAGGAACGCGATTGCGCCCAGCGCGAGCGTGAGTTCGGTCGGAAAGTGACCCATCAGCTTTCGCGCTGCGCGACGATGAGATTGACGAGTTCCCTCGCCTTCTCCTGCAGGAGGGTGACATCGGCTTCGGTCAGCGGCTGGTCGGGATTGGTCCCGATGGTTTCCGCGATCACCATGAGCCCGTCTTTGAGTTTCATGATGTATTCTTTCTCCTGCAGGCGCGGATCGAGCGACTCTAGGCTGAAGGCAAAGTACTCGGCGATGTCCGCACGCTTGAGCGGCAGGGAACGCTCGGGCGAATAGGGCGATCCGGCGGCGGTCGCCGAGATCTCGAAAGCACGGAGCCACCCACCGAGCGCGATGAGGTGGGCGGCCTCGACGTCACGCAGCTGCACCATCTCGGCCTCCACGTCCGCCTGGGTCGAGGCGAGTTCGCCCCGGAGCTGCTGGTAGTCGCCCCGGGCGCTGTTCTCCAGCAGGCTTTTGGCGTGGCTGGTGACCCGCATGCCGGCCCCGAGCACTTTGGCGTGCTTGAGGATCGACCGACCGACCGGTTCAAGATCTTCGATGCGCTCGGCATCGACGACCAAAAAACCCTCGCCGATCAGCGTGCCCATGCTCAGGGCGATGACCATCCGATCCCTGGGCGTGCCGCTGGGCACCTCCCGCTTGACCTGCTCGTAAGGCAATTTCCCGAAGGCGTCGAGAAGATCGAAGAGCTTGGCGATGGACGGGGTGGTGAATTCGTTGACGCCGAATTCCTCCCTCACGTGCTCGTCGTCCAATAGGTCCTCGGGCACCGCAGGCACCGCCGCCTCGCCCGCCACGGGATCCTGGGCGACGGACATCCCCCCACCGCCCAGCCAGCAGACGGCACAGGCGGTTAGCATCGGCAAGAATCGGAGCGTCGGGTTCATGGCAATCGTTCCATCAGATTACATCAAGTGCTGCAAAATTCGCTACCCGATCCGCAAAAATCATTGGCCAGCAGAGATTCGCCACTCGGGGAGCGTGATAGGGATTCGGGCTTGACGTCGTTACTCCCTGCCACAACATACGTTCGCTCTCGCTCCGGCGCCGTCCGAGATCTCTTCCGCCGGACGATTATTCCTTCTCTCCTTTATTTTCATGCACTTGGATTGGGTCAGCATCCTCTGGATCACTAGCTACGCGATCGTCATCCTCGGCCTTTCGGGCTACGGGATTCACCGCTACTACATGGTCTATCTCTACCTCAAGCACTCGAAGCACAAGCCGGAACCGCGCGGCGAATTCGACGAGCTGCCGGTCGTTACCGTGCAGCTCCCGATTTTCAACGAGCTGCACGTCGTGACCCGGCTCGTGGAATCCGTCGCCGCCCTCGACTACCCCCGCGACCGGCTGCAGATCCAGATCCTCGACGACTCGACCGACGAGACGCGTGCCATCAGCGAGCAGGAGGCGGCCAAGCTCCGAGCGGCCGGTCTCGACGTCGAGCACCGCCACCGCATCGACCGCTCCGGCTACAAGGCCGGCGCCCTCGAGGCGGGCATGGACTCGGCCAAGGGGGACTATATCTTTATCCTCGACGCCGACTTCGTCCCACCACCGGACATGCTCAAGCGGATGATCCACTACTTCACCGACCCCGAGATCGGTCTGATCCAAGCACGCTGGGCGCACCTCAATCGCGGCTATTCCCTCCTCACGCGCATCCAGGCCATGTTCCTCGACGGGCACCTTGTCGTGGAGCAGACCGCCCGTTCGCGCTCCGGTCGCTTCTTCAACTTCAATGGCACCGCCGGCATCTGGCGCAAATCCTGCATCGCTGATGCCGGAGGGTGGTCCCACGACACGCTGACCGAGGATCTCGACCTCTCTTACCGTGCCCAGATGAAAGGCTGGAAATTCATCTTTCTCAACGATCTCGAGGCGCCCGCCGAACTCCCCGTCGATATGGACGGCTTCAAAAACCAGCAGCACCGGTGGACTAAGGGTTCCATTCAGACCTGCAAAAAACTGCTCGGCAAGGTCTGGCGAGCCGATCTCCCCCTCTTTATCAAGCTGGAAGCCACCGCGCACCTGACGTCGAACTTCGCCTACCTCCTCCTCTTCGCCCTCTGCTTCCTCATGTATCCGGGGGCCGACTCCGCGCTCAATATCGGGAACTACCGGCTGCTCCTCATCGACCTTCCGGTATTCTGTATCGCCACGCTCTCCATCGGCGCCTTCTACTCGTGCGCCCAACACGGCGCCCATCCCAAGACCTGGTGGAGGGAGATCGTCTACCTCCCCTGCCTCCTCGCCCTCGGTGCCGGCATGTCCGTCAACAACGCCAAAGCCGTCCTCGAGGCGCTGCTCAACCGGGAGACCCCGTTCGTCCGCACCCCGAAGTACGGCAGTTCAGCGACCAAGCGGGGGGGCGATTGGAAGAAGAGCAGCTACCGCGCCCTCAAGTCGGCCGGCCTCATCTTTGAAATCGCCCTCGCGGTTTATTTCATCAGCCTCATCGCCGTCGCCTGGTTCAAGGGCTACTGGGGCTCGATCCCGTTCCTCTCGCTCTTTGCCGCCGGCTTCACCTATGTCGCCCTCGGTTCCCTCGCCCGCTTCTTCCCGAACCGCTCGGAACCCGGTATTCCCGAGCCCTTGACACCTGCTATATAATTAAGGAATGTTAGAATTACTGAAAGGCACCCGCGGAGCATCTTCAGTAGCACGGCTCGGCATCGCCGTCGCCGCCGGTCTTTTCGCATCCTGCGCCGCACCCAATGCCGACCTCGTCGTGAGCGTCAAAGACCAGCGGATGCTCGTCATCAAGGAGGGCAAACCAGTGGCCACCTATCCGGTTTCTACCTCGAAGTTCGGGGTCGGCGACGGCAGGGGCACCTACAAAACCCCGCTCGGCAAACTGGAGGTGGCCAAGAAGATCGGTGATGGTGCGCCCGCCGGAGCGGTGTTCAAGAGCCGCCGCCGCACCGGTGAGGTCATCCCCGTCAACGCGCCCGGCCGCGATCCAATCGTGACCCGTATCCTCTGGCTCCGGGGAAAAGAGCGCGAGAACGCCTCCGCCTACGGACGCTACATCTACATCCACGGCACTCCGGAGGAACGGAACATCGGGCGCCCGGCCTCCTACGGATGCATCCGGATGCGTTCGCGGGACGTGATCGACCTCTACGACCGCGTGGGCGAAGGGTCCGAGGTCTACATTTCGACCTCCGCACTCCCCCGTGCTGCCAACAAGTTGATCAAGGCCGAGTACGCGGCGGCCAAAGCCGCCGAGGAGGCGGAGCGCGCCGCCCTGCTCGCCGATCCGGCAGTCGCCCGCACCATGGCCGGTGTCGCCAACGCCACCCCCCTGCCCCGTCCGCCCGCCGGGGAGCAATGGCACGTGAGCCGCGACGAGGCACAGAAACTCCTCGCCGCGCAGAACGGCCGCTGATGAGACCGTCAAAAACGCCTCGCCGCATTTGACACACCCACCCATCTGGATACATTCGCCGCCCCGCTCGCAGAAATCCGACGCTTTTTCCCACACTTATCCACCATTTCCCATGGCCAACTCACGCTCCGCAGCCAAACGCGCCCGCCAGACCGTCGTGCGCACCCAGC